>NZ_JBNHER010000217.1:0-46007 GCF_050015975.1 Dapis purpurea BLCC-M126
GCGGAGCAGTCCGTTAGGATGGGATGCCGAGGTCTCCCGCTCTTAACAGAGCCGCGTTTCATGTCGCGTTTGCGTTAGCATTCCGTAGGATAGCGAAACGCTTTTCATGTCGCGCAGCGAAACGGCATATCCAATCGACCAAGAGAAGAGAAATAATATTTCCTTATCTTCAATCCTCTCGGTTTTAACCAGAGGTAATTATCAATTATCCATTAATGAACGAACTATTAAGGTAGAAAGCCTCTCCATTCATGGAGAAAAAAGCGGTTGTTTGCGGAGCAGTCCGTTAGGATGGGATGGCGAGGTCTCCCGCTCTTAACAGAGCCGCTCCGCTTTTCATGTCGGCTCAAGCGCCGAAACGCCATATCCAATCAACCAAGAGAAGAAAAAAATTTCTTTTAACCAATCCTTTTCTTTATAAGAATGAGGTAATTATTAATTATTAATTATTAATTTAGGAATATCTATAATAAATTCAGTACCTTTTTCCAGTTGAGAAATACACTGCAATTGTCCTCCGTGCTGCTCTGTGACTATTTGGTAACTAATAGACAACCCTAGTCCAGTACCTTGACCAACTGGTTTAGTCGTAAAAAAGGGATCAAAAATACGTTGCTGAACAGTCTCACTCATTCCTGGCCCATTGTCAGCAATGCAAATCCTGATAGTCTGGTTGTTCTGCATTTGAGTGGTGATACTAATTTCGGGACAATCTTGTGCCTTGGAAGTAGTTAAAGCATCAATAGCATTGGTGATAATCTGTAGAAAAACTTGATTGAGTTGACTGGGGTAGCAGTTGACTGGAGGTAGTTCCCCGTAGTTTTTGATAATGGCTATTTTTGGGCATAAGCCATTGTCTTTCAGACGATGCTGTAAAATCAGCAGGGTATTTTCTAATCCTTCATGGATGTTTACCCGTTTCATACCTTTTTCGTCAAGGCGGGAGAAGTTGCGTAAACCCAGAATAATTTTGCTGATACGCTCGCTTCCTGTTTGCATAGATGAAAATAGTTTTTCTAAATCCTCACATAAAAATTCTAATTCGACCTCTTCTAATTTCTCTTGTATAGCAGCACTGGGAGCGGAGCAGTTCTCCTGGTAAAGATTGAGCAGCTCTAGTAAGTCTTGGACATATTCGCGAGCGTGAGTTATATTACCTGAAATAAAGGTAATAGGATTATTGATTTCGTGGGCAATTCCGGCCACCATTTGACCTAAAGAAGACATTTTTTCAGTTTGAATAAGTTGACCTTGAGTCTGCTGCAATTTTTGTAGGGTTTGTTGCAGGTGTTGAGTTCTCTCCTCAACTTTAACTTCTAGCTGGTGGTAAAGTCTAGCGTTTTCAATAGAGATGGCTGCCTGGGCAGTAAGCAGTTTAATAACTTCTATGCGTTGTGGAGTGAAAGCTTCTCTGGTGAAGTTATTTTCCAGGTAGAGGATACCAATCAATTTTCCTTGGTTGAGAATGGGAGTACAGAGAATACTGTTAGGTTGTTTTTGAATAAAGTAGGGATCGGTTGTGAAGTTATTGTCTTGTTCAAAGTTATTAATGATTAAGCTCTCTTGTGTCCGTTTGATAGTATTAATAATTGTATAGGGTAGATCTCCGGTTTGCTCTACTAACATGGTGCATATGTGAGACGCTTCGTAATTGCATTGAGTAACGATTTCCCAATTGTCAGAGTTGTTTAACAATAAGACTCCTTTGTTAGCTCCAGCACTCTCCATTAGAATCTGCATTAATTTAGATACCAAGACATTGAATTCAATTTCTCCAGAAATAGTCTGGGAAGCTTTGATAGTAGAAGCCAGGTCAAAGATAGAGGTAGTGCTGCTAATAGTGCCGATATATTGCGAGGAAGTACGGAAATCACTAGGATTAGAAAGAGACTTATCTTTTTGTAGGATCACTGTGAGCAGTTGAGGATAAGTTTGTTCAAGTTGATCAGTCTTAGCTTTGGCTCCCCATTGAGCATAGCAATTGTAAGCTGATTGCATATATCCCACGGCAAATTTTTTCTTACCCCAGTCTAGGTAAAATTTGGCTGCCAGTTCGTTTGCTAAAGCTTCTTCTTGGATATGTTCGTTAGCTTGAGCTTCTGCTATAGCGCGATCATATAGCTCGATTGCTTCTAACTTTTTATCCAGACACCGACATTGTTCTGCCTCAACTAAAAGATACTTATGTAGAAAGTTTTCTGAACAGCTATCTGACCAAATTTTGAGCTGCTGCTGATTTGATTCTATTTGCTGCCAAGCATTACTCTGTTCTGTCGCAGACATACCAGAATACAAGTTAAGTAAAATCAGAGAAAGACAATAATAGTAATAACTATAGATTGCCAAGCCTTTGATATAATTAAGAAACGGCTTTGCTTTGGTTGCATAATTTAAACCAATCTCAAAGTTTTCTGTTAAACAGGAAAGGTGCATTCTCAGAATGTAATAGATACAAACTGAAAACGATATTTTGGATGCTTCTACATAAGTGATTGTTTTTTCAATTTCAATCATTGCATCATCTCCTTTTTCTGCTTCTTTGCCTTGGCAGAGTTTGGTGACAAAAATTTTGGCTCCGGCAAGTATTACTTGCATAATCTCGTGCTGGATTTTATCTCCCACCAACTTATATTTTTCTATATCTAGGGCAACTGCTCCTAAATTTTCTCCTTGGAAGAATCGATTGACAATATTACCTGATAAGTTATAACCAGCATATTGATTTTCTCCAGACTCTAATCCTGCTATAAAACTTTCATAATTTATATTTATTGCCCCTTTTATTGGTCTTGCCCAAGGATAAACCCAAGCTCCAAGGACTAACCCAGCTTGACACCTCTGATATTTACTATTGAATTTGTAACTTAGTTGCATACCTAAATCTGCAAACTCATAACCCCTTTGATACTGCCCTTGAAGCACGAGATATAATCCATAGCTGCTATAAGCCTTGATTGACTCAGGAATATTTCCATGTTTAATTGACAGGTAAGCTGCTCTTATAGAGACAAAACTGTAAAGTTCAATGCTAGAACTGAGACGTGTTGGTCCAGTTAGAGCAATCAGCAATTTAATCATTGCTTTAATAGGTGGTTCAACTGTTGTTGGTAAATCTAATAGTGAGGAGATAGAGCGTTCTGTCAAACTCTCGTTCATGGAGGCAAACTCTGACTGAACTAGCTGAGTCAGATTGTTGGTATCAATCTCAATTCCCAGATTTTTTAATCCAATCAGACCTGCCTGAATTGCTTCTGCAAATTTACCTTGTAAACTAAATTGAGTAACTTGAATGCCATAAAAATCTGCTAGATCTATAGGAGCACTCACCCGTTGTAAAGCAATTGCAATTGTCTCTTCCAATTGCTCGTATTTGGCATGACTTAACTGAGCTGCTGCCAGGTGACGATACAGATTTAAACTCAAGTTATATTGATTAACCCAGGCATCTTTTTCTAGTAAGTTAATCCCTGTTTCTAGATACTCAATCGCAGCTTGATAAGCTGTAGCAGATGTAGCTTTTTGACCAGCAGCTAAGTTAAGCTGTGCCAGTTGCTCTTGCTCTTTTTTGTGATTGATCAGAGATTTGCCAAAGTTGAGGTGGTTGACAATATCAAAAAGCTTCTCATCTTGTTCTGTTTGATCAAGCTTTGTCAGCATCAGTTGACCAATATGGTAATGAGTTGCGGGTTTTTGATTATCATCAATTAATGAGTAAGCTGCTTGTTGCACCCGGTCGTGCAAAAAGCGATAATTCACTGAAATATTTTCAATATCTTGTTCTTTGTTTCCCTGAAAAAATTTATATGTTTGACTTTCAGGAATCACAAAACCTTCTGGCAATGCTCCCCATAAATCTGTTGCCACTTCCTCTTGAGGTTTTTCGCACACTACCGTCAACATTGTCAAGTCAAAACGGTTCCCCAGACAAGCTGCTAACTTCAGAACATTTTGCGCTACCTCTGGTAGTTTCCGTAAACGCCCTACCATGAATTCCACCACATCATCTGTCAGAGCTAGCTCTCGTATTTGAGTTAGATCGCATTCCCAATATCCCTTTTCACTGTTGATTTTGAGCAAGTTTTCCTGATGTAAACCTTTCAAAAATTGAGTCGTAAAAAATGGATTTCCTCTGGTTTTTTGATAAACTAATTGAGACAATGGTTTAGCAATTTCCGTTGAACAAAGTAATGTATCGACAACTAATTGTGTAATATCTTTTTTGTCTAAGGGAGTTAAGGTAATAGTATTAATATTTGCATCTTGTTTTTGAATTTCATCAAGGGTGAGCATCAATGGATGAGCTGGAAAAACCTCATTATCTCGATAAGCTCCTAATACCAATAAATAACCTGTCCCTGACTCATTTATTAACACTTTCAGTAAGTTCAATGATGCTGAATCTGCCCACTGTAAATCATCTAAAAATATAACTAAGGGATGGTCTGCAGTAGTAAAAATGCTAACAAATTTACTAAATAGTAGATTAAAACGATTTTGAACTGCGCTACCCGACAGTTCTGCTACTGGTGGCTGTTTACCAATAATATGTTCCAATTCGGGAATTACGTCTATGAGAACTTGACCATTATCTCCTACAACTGAGAGGATTTTATCTTTCCAATTGGCTAAATTTGTATCAGATTCTCCTAATAATTGACTCATTAAATCTCGGAAAGCTGAGACAAAGGCACTAAAGGGTATATTGCGATTGAATTGGTCATATTTTCCTTTAATAAAATATCCCCTTTGCCTGACTATGGGTTTATGAACTTCATTCACAACAGCAGTTTTGCCAATCCCGGAAAATCCTGCGACTAACATCATTTCTGTTTGGCCTGCTGTCACTCTCTCGAAAGCATCAAGTAGGGTTTCTACTTCGGTTTCCCTGCCATAAAGTTTTTCAGGTATCAGGAAGCGATCGCTGTTATCCCGCATTCCCAACTCAAATGATGTAATTTTCCCTGTAGTTTCTAACTGTTGCTGACATTGTTGTAAATCGTGCTTCAAACCCAAGGCACTCTGATAACGGTCTTCAGCATTCTTACTCATCAACTTGATAACTATTTCTTGCAAGACTTCAGGAATTTCGATGTTGACTGGAAACTGAACTTTTTGGGCAATATGGAAATATACCAATTCTGTCGGATCCGTGGTGGTAAAGGGTAATTCTGCCGTTAGGAGTTCAAAGAAGGTTACACCTAGAGAGTAGAAGTCGGTACGATAGTCAATACCTCGGTTCATCCGTCCGGTTTGTTCGGGAGAGATGTAGGCCAGGGTTCCTTCTAAGATATGAGGGTTAATTAGTTGTTGTTGTTCAGTAGGTAGTAAACTGGAAATACTAAAGTCAATTAGTTGGACTTGCTTTGTTTCTGGGTGGATGAGAATGTTAGTGGGTTTGATGTCTTTGTGGATGATTCGTTGTTTGGTAAGATACTGTAAAGCTTCTGCTAGTTGAATAGCAATGTGGAGGAAATTTTTCAGGTTTGGCTGTGAGTTTTGCCAATAGTCGGAAAGAGCGATCGCTCCTAAGTCTGGCATAATTAGAGCATAGCCATTACCATAACGTTCTAGGGCTAGAGGTTTAACAATGGCTGGATGTTCTAGGTGACGAGTGATGATGTATTGGTTGCGGAATTGGACTAATTCATTGAAACTGGGGTGGGAGTTGCGTAAGATTTTGATAATTACTGGTTGCACCGGGGAAGATCGGATAGCTCGATAGACTAGAGTGCGTGTTCCAGTATATATTTGGTTTGTTTGTTCATAATTAGATAAGTTAAGCATCATCATCTCCAGGAAAATTTTGAAAAATAGTTTATATTACAGGAGTTATGTCAGATCAGGTAGTATAGGTATAATTTAGATAGTTAATTCGGAGTCAGCAGTTAGAGGGGAAAAGAATTTAGAAAGATTTGTTCTATAGCCCTCAGATGAAACATTTTTTTATATCGAATTAAGCGAATCCGATATTATACCAATTTGAAAAAAAAATGCTATATATCCTGCCTTAAAAAACTGTTACTATATTACTCAGAACCTAACGGATTTGCTCTAATCAATTATCAATCTAATTATGGCATAAGTTTAGAGACAAAACCTATAGAACCCATTTGATGTATATTGAAAAATAGATGGTATGATGAGGAAATGAGGAGACAAAGAGATAGGGTATATTGGAATATTTTTCCATTTTTTTGGTGTATTTTCTATATCCACAAACGATTCCCTGCCTCAAAAATATACACATAGGCGTGAAAAAGATATAGATTTTTGTATATAGTAAGCAAGAGTCAAGAGGCAATAAAGAAGATATTTTTCGGAAAAAGGTATGAGAAATTAAAATGAAGTCACTTTTATCACTCTAGATTATGTGAAATCAAGGGCAAGTTTATTTTCTGGAGATATTGAATAGACTTACACCTTTATCAGCAAAAAAAATGCGTAAACCCTTGCTATGTCAAGTTGGTAGACATTGAGATTTGAAAAAAAAATTTAAATAATTACCCTGTCTTAGTTTATAATTTTTTTCAATCTATTTAGCGATCGCTATCATACCACTTTGAAAAAATAATGCTACGAAAATATAGCTCTTGATGGGACGTGCTGAAAAATAGCTGCTCCAATTCATTTTAGATAGTTATATCTATTGTTTTTCCTGTTTTTTGAATGTTTATCCCTTCTTGCTTCTTCCTTCTTACTTCTTCCTTATTTCTACCATTTGTAGCAAACATTTATAAAATTGGTATCAGGAGTCATTTCATTAATTGATAATGAATAATTACCTCTGGTTTTACCCTCGAAGATTGAATTATCAGGAAATCTTATTTCTTTTGTCGAGGGAAGATTGAATATGCCGTTTAGCGCTCTGCACAACTTCGTTTTTCATGTTCCGTTTGGGTAGCATTCCGCAGCAAAGGAAAACGTGGAGCTTTGAATTGCGGAGCGGCTCTGGATTCTTCGAGCAACTCGCTCTTGACAGAGCTGCTACGAAGTACACCATCCCACCCTACGGAACTCCGCTTTTCATGTCAGCGACAGCCGACATCAAAAACTCTCCGCCACATATTTGCGGAGGATTCCATCAAGCAAAAGCGGAGCTTTGCGCTAGCAAAAGGACCGATCTCTTTCTTCGCCATCCCATGCTATATCATGCTCCGCATTCATGTCGGCGAGCTGTGCGCTAGCAAAACGACTGCTTTTTCTCTTGAAATAGAAGGCTTTAAACCGAATTGATTAATTATCAATTATCCATTATCCATTGGTAAAAATAAGTTGTACAGATTTTACCTAGATTGAATTGTGAAATCTAGCTTCCATCAAAAAAACTGTGTAGGTTATTTTTACACAACTGCTAATGTTTAAAAGCTGAAATTGATCAACCAAAGCACCAAAATTCCTAAGACACCAATTCCGAGCAGAATAGTGACAACATAAGATTGACCTTGACCAGATACCCCATATTTCAAACCTTGACCACTAAAAATAGTTACCAAACCAACCAAATTAACCACTCCATCAACAATATAACGGTCAATCCAAGCAATTAACTTTGAGAGTTGGCTAACTGCAAAAACCAAAGTTAAATTGTAGAGGCGACCCACATAAAAATCATAAGCAAAGAAATCTTGAGCAAAACGTAAAGGAGCTTGTATTGGTCTCGACCAAGTTCTACCTAACTCCATAGTGCTACCCAGAATAACACCAAATAAACCAGATGTTACTAACAAAATAACAACAGCTAAATTCAAATAACCCCAGTCAGGTAAAAGTGATAACCGTTCCATAACTATCGGAGTTAACAGAGTAACAATAATTAACGATACCATCGACACAGCCATAGGCCAGGGAACTTCTGGTGAGCGTTTAGTTTTAGGTTGAGGTTTACCCAAAAATATCAAACGAAACATACGAGTTAGGTTTAAAGCAGTTAAGAAGTTAACAAATAACAAAACAGGTACTACCCAAGGATCGATAATCCAAAAAACATCTAAACCTTCTCGCAACGCCCAAAAGCCTCCCAAAGGTAATAATCCAATTAAACCCAAAGTTCCTACTAAGAAAGAAGTAGTAGTTGCAGGCATTCGAGACCATAATCCCCCCATTTCTGTGAGGTCTTGACTATTGGTAGTCAATATTACACCACCAGCACTCATAAATAATAGTGCTTTAGCAATACAATGTGCCAAGAGTAATACCAAGCCAAAAGTAGTCCATTGTGTACCAACAGCAATGAAAACTAATCCTAGGTAAGCGCTGGTAGAATGAGATAAAGCACGCTTAAGATCAATTTGAGCCAGAGCAACTAAAGAAGCTCCGATCGCTGTTATAGTTCCGATCGCTACCAACACAGCCAGAGCAATAGGAGAGATAATTAAAATTGGTTGGATTTGAATCAATACATAAGCTCCGATCGCCACCACCACAGTATTCCGCAAAATGGAAGCAGGGTTTGGACCTTCCATCGCTTCATCTAACCATAAGTGCAGAGGAAATTGAGCGCATTTACCTATTGGCCCAGCAATTAAGGCCAAGCCTAACAAATTAGCTGTAACTGGAGACAGTTCTACTCTTTCGGCCCATTGATAGAGGTCACTAAAATTCATACTCCCAGCTAAAGCTGAGATAGCAACTACTCCCATTAAAAGTAAAACATCTCCTACACGCTTTGTTAAAAACGCATCCCTAGCGGCTGTGACTACAAGAGGTTGAGCATACCAAAAACCTACTAATAAGTAGGTAGAAAGGGTTAACATTTCTAGCAAAGCATAGGAAATGAACAAAGAGTCGCTGATTGTCAAGCCAGTCATGGCAGCTTCAAAAAATCCCATTAGTCCAAAGAACCTAGCTAATGCCCAATCCTTTTCTAGATATCCCAAAGCATAAACTTGGGCTAATAAACTCAGAGCAGTTACTACATCCATTGCCCCAATAGTTACTGATGAGATATTGAAGGCAAAAGATAGGTTTAGGTCTCCAGTCTCTAGCCACTTGAATATTATTTCTCGTGGCTCTTGATTCCAGATAGCTTGATAGATAATAGAGCCATGAATTAAGGCCAATAGCGTCATCAGTATATTAAAATAAGCTGCTGGTCGTGGCCCAGTACGTTTGATTATCCCGATTGACCATGGCAGAGTTAAAATTGCTCCAACTAAGCCATAAAAAGGTATCCACCAGAAGTTTTGAATGATAAACTCGGACATTATATTTCTTGACCTTAAGTATTGAAAATAAATATATACATACGATTAATATAGATTCAAGTTATTATAAGTATATATACTGTTTTTGCTGCTGATAGGGTATTGAGCCAAAAGTAATTAAAAAAAAATTTAGGATTGATACCTGGGAGCTGAGAATCGCTGAATTCACCATTAACTATAAGAACTTCAATGGTAAAGAATTTATTTTTCTAAATCGCTTCAATTATGAATTATGATGATAGTTGCTATTGTCAACGATGCCATGTTTCTCTATGCTGAAAGTATAGCATTTGATAGATTTTGATTGTAAAAATGGGAATTCCCTGCAAAGCTATCTAGAGACAATACTGGCCTCAATGCTTAAGTTAACTTCTGTCAATAGGAGAGAAAAGAATGCCAATTGCTGTGGGAATGATTGAAACTAGAGGGTTTCCAGCAGTAGTAGAAGCTGCTGATGCGATGGTTAAAGCAGCTAGAGTTACCCTAGTGGGTTATGAAAAAATAGGTAGCGCTCGTGTAACAGTAATTGTCCGAGGAGATGTCTCGGAAGTACAAGCTTCTGTTGCGGCAGGAATAGAGTCAGCCAAAAGAGTTGATGGTGGTGAGGTAGTATCAACTCATATCATTGCTCGTCCTCACGAAAACTTAGAGTATGTCTTGCCAATTCGATATACCGAAGAAGTCGATCAGTTCCGAACTTATTAATTTGAGTTGCGGGAATTTGTCTTAAATATTTGGCTAGAGCTGATTGATTTTCCCAAACTTTAGGATGATACTTTGATTTGCTAGTAGAAAAAACAAGTTTACCCTAAAGTTTTAGGGCAATCATTACAGAGGTTGCCCACTCTGGAGAAAACTTCAAGACGAATTGGGGTAGATAAAACTAAAGGGACTAAAAAAATTATCACAAAAGTAGGCAGAAAGGGAAGTTTATACCTAAGCCGACTGTATACGGGTATTTTGACTTGTCTCCAAAGAATATTTCTGTTGTCAGCTAAGAAGAGAGTAAGCAACTTGGATGTATCTTGTTGCCCAGTATCATCTTAGGATCTCCTTGAATTGAGTCTGGCGATTAGTCAATAAAAGTCAAGATATAGACTAGAAACTAAAATAATCTGTAAAATAATATCATGGAGTAAAGATAATGTCAATTGCCGTTGGGATGGTAGAAACCCTAGGCTTTCCAGCAGTTGTAGAAGCAGCAGATGCAATGGTGAAAGCTGCACGAGTCACCCTTGTTGGCTATGAAAAAATTGGTAGTGGTCGTGTCACCGTAATTATTCGTGGAGATGTATCAGAAGTACAAGCTTCAGTAGCAGCAGGAGTTGATAACGTTCGGCGGGTAAATGGAGGCCAAGTTATGTCAACTCATATTATTGCTCGTCCCCATGAAAACCTAGAGTATGTTCTGCCTATTCGTTATACTGAAGAGGTAGAGCAGTTCCGCGATAGTACCACTGCAGTTCGTAGACCATAGAAGTAAATAGATTTCAGATGGTAGATTTGAGATTGAACTTAAGGTGAAGTCAGATCGGGGAGCCGTCGGATTGGCGACGGACAGAAGTCAGAAGTCAGAATATAACTTCTGACTATGACTAACATTTGAGAGGCGCGAAAATTTCCTAACCACCCTGATGACTGCTATATATATTGGTGGAATGTTACTAATTGTGAGGTTTTATATCAGTTTTATCAAGCAGGATAACTCACAAACATTACTATTGATAAGCTTAAAAACTTTCTTCAGGTAAAACTCTAAAATCTAAAATCTGAAATCATGTAATGAAAACAGATCATGCAAATTGCCAAAGTTCGTGGTACCGTTGTCAGCACCCAGAAAGAGCCTAATTTAAGAGGAACAAAGCTACTTCTGCTGCAATTCATAGACGAAGAAGGCCATCCACTGCCAAAGTATGAAGTAGCTGCCGATAATGTCGGTGCCGGAATCGATGAATGGGTTTTGGTTAGCCGTGGTGGAGCTGCTCGTGAAATACCTGGTAGTGAAAAACTACCTGTAGATGCCAGAGTAGTAGCTATTATTGACACGATTACTGTGGACAATCGCATGATCTACGGTAAAAAAGACCAATATCGTTGAACAGTGTACTACCAAACTGTTGAACTGTTGGATGTTGAACTATAAACAACAAGAAATTTACCAAATACCCAACACCCAACATTTAACTGAGAGAGGAAAAATATAGATGCCACACCGTAAGGAAGCAGCTCCACCTACCCCCTGGTCACAAGGCTTGGCGCAGCCAAAGATTGACGAGACAGCTTATATTCACTCCTTTTCCAATATTATTGGAGATGTCCGCGTTGGAGCTAATGTATTAGTAGCCCCTGGCACATCAATTCGTGCTGATGAAGGTACTCCCTTCTCTATTGGCTCGGGTACTAATATCCAAGATGGAGTAGTTATTCACGGTTTAGAACAAGGACGGGTCATAGGTGATGACCAACAAAAGTATTCTGTGTGGATAGGTAACAATGTTTCTATCACTCATAAAGCTCTAGTTCACGGTCCTTGTTACATTGGTGATGACTGTTTTATCGGTTTTCGTTCTACAGTTTTTAACGCCCGCATTGGTGAAGGGTGTATCGTTATGCTACACGCTCTGATCCAAGACGTAGAAATTGCTCCTGGTAAGTATGTGCCTTCAGGAGCAATTATTACAAATCAACAGCAAGCAGATCGTTTGCCAGATGTACTACCCGATGATATGGAATTTGCCCATCATGTGGTGGGAATTAACGAATCTTTACGACAAGGTTATCTGTGTGCGAACAATATGTCTTGCATTACCCCTATTAGAAATGAAATGAACATTAATTACACAAATGGTAACGGTTACAACTCTTCAGCAGGAACTGGTAAATTGACCCCAGAAGTAATTGCTCATGTAAAGCAGCTAGTATCTCAAGGATATTATGTTGGTACAGAACACGCTGATACTCGTCACTTCAAAACAGGTTCTTGGCAGACTTGTTCTCCAATTGAAAGCACTAATTCTTCAGAAGTAGTGGCAGCTCTAGAAGGTTGTATTGCAGAACACGCTGCCGAGTATGTACGGATGTTTGGTATAGATCCTAAAGCCAAACGTCGCATATCTCCAATTATGATTAAACGTCCTGATGGCAAAAAAGTTGCTCAAAAATCAACTAATGGTAGCTACAGTGTTCCTGCTCCTAGGGTTCAAACTACTACTGCTCCCAATGCTACAGGTTTAACTCCAGAAGTAGTAAATCAAGTTAATTCTTTGATGTCTCAAGGATGCAAGATTGGTACAGAGTATGCCAATGAACGTCGGTTTAAAACTAGCTCTTGGCAAAATGGTCCTACTATTCAAGGTTTGGCAGATCTGGAAGGATTTTTAGCAGAACACAGTGGTGAATATGTCCGTTTAATTGGTGTTGATCCTAATGCTAGACGTCGTGTTGCAGAAATATTAATTCAAAAACCAGGCAATCGCACAGTTCAACAATCTACGGCTGCTTCTGTAAGTTATCAAGCTCCTGTATCTAGCCAAGGTGCTGCAATTAATAGTGGATTAAGTCAGGCAGTTGCCGATCAAGTACGTTCATTATTTAATCAAGGATATCGGATTAGCTTAGAACACGCTAATGAACGTCGCTTTAAGACTAGCTCATGGATGAGTGGCGCTCCCATTACTGCTACTAATCCCTCTCAAGCAATAGCTGAACTAGAACAAGCTTTGGCAGAATATAGTGGGGAGTATGTACGTTTAATTGGTGTCGATGCTAATGCGAAACGTCGAGTGCTGGAAACTGTGATTCAACAGCCAAATGGTAAGGGTCAAGGATTTGCTCCTCTTAAAGCTACTTCTAATGGAAATGGAGTAGGTAATAATGGTAATTCTCAGTCAGTTCCTGTTTATAGTAGTGTAACAAATTCTGCTGCAACAAAGAAGTTAAATCAAGAAGCAGTTGAACAAATTCGCTCTTTGATTGCGGGTGGTTATAAAATTGGTACTGAATATGCTGATCAACGTCGTTTCCGCACTAGCTCTTGGAAAACTGATACTCAAATAGATGCTAAACGGGAGGCTGATGTTTTCCCAGTGCTTGAGGAAAGTTTGGCTCAACATGAGGGAGAATATGTCCGCTTGATTGGTATTGATCCTAAAGCGAAACGCCGTGTTTTAGAAATGATTATTCAGCAACCTAACGGTAAGAACTAATTGAAGCAGGTGTTAGGTGTTAGGTGGTAGGTTTGAGGTGAGTAACCTATGACTTAGCACCTTTTGCCAGACACTTTGAAGAGGTTGTTTTTAACTCAATTATGTAGGTTTTTAGGTGTTTAGATGAGGACTTACTCACTCAACCCAGAAAGAAGGTTTTTTCGTAGATGTCTATTGTTCAAACCAAGGATTTATCCTAGTAACCGGGTTTCTTTGTGTAAGTCCTATAAATTAGATATTGGGTAAAAATAGTTACCTAAAAACAATAACCTAGAACCTACAACCTATTCCCGCTTGACCTCATATTTTCGGAATCTAGCTACAATAATCAAAAGTCTTATTTGCAAGTTTATCATGCTTGATAGCACTATAATTAATAGTTATGAAAAAAATTCTCTTTCTTTGTACAGGTAATTATTACCGCAGTAGATTTAGTGAGTATTTTTTCAATGATTTAGCTTCAAAAAAAGGAGTAAAATGGCAAGCCGATTCACGAGGTTTGAATGTTAATCCAGAATCTGGTAATGTGGGTGCTATTTCATCGGAGGTTATTAAAGCTTTAGAATCTTTAGGTATTCAGATTGACTCTGTATCTTTGAGGGAACCAATGCAAGTTCAACAAACAGATTTAGAAAATGCTAATCAAGTTGTTGCTGTTGATGAAGTTGCTCATCGTCGTTTAATGGAATCTAATTTTCCTCAATGGGTTGATAAAATTGAATATTGGCTAGTTAAAGATTTGGATGAAAATCCTGATGAATCTCCTCTTTTGCAACTCCAAAATAATATTCATTTACTTCTGGAAAAATTAGATTAAATTAACTTTATATTGTCTGATATTTTATGCTTAAAATTATTATAAAAAGGAGTATTTATGCAGTTGCCACCACTACAACCGATAACAAATATTGAGCCTTTTGTTAGTGGTGATGTAAAAATCGATCCAAGTGTGGCGATCGCTCCTGGTGTTATTATTCAAGCTGCTGATAACTGTCAGATTATTATTGCAGCGGGGGTTTGTATTGGTATGGGAGCTATTATTCATGCTTACCAAGGCAATATCGAAATTGAATCAGGAGTTACTATTGGTTCAGGTGTTTTATTAGTTGGTAAGAGTAAGATAGGAGCTAATGCTTGTGTTGGTGCTTTGGCAACTATTATAGAACAAGATTTGGAGCCAGATAAGGTTGTACTACCTACTTCTATTATTGGCAACTCAGGGAGAAAAATATTAGATAATAATACATTTACACCCATCAAAACTGATTTACTGGAAAATAAAAATTTATCTAAAAATGATTATATATCAGATGAAATCAATGAAAATAATTATATTTCAGATTTAGAAAATACTTTTTCATCTCCAGAGGAAATTCAAACAGACACTGAACAAGCTAATACTCAATTACAATCAGTAAATACTTCTTCATCTCCAGAGGAAATTCAAACAGATACTGAACAAGCTAATACTCAATTACAATCAGCAAGTACTTCTTCATCTCCAGAGGAAACTCAAGCAGACACTGAACAAGCTAATACTCAATTACAATCAGCAAGTACTTCTTCATCTTCAGAAGAAACTCAGACAGACACTGAACAAGCTAACACTCAATTACAAGAAGAAGCATCTCCAAATATAGATCCTCAAATTTATGGTAAGGAATATGTCAACCAGATAATGAAGACTTTATTTCCTCATAAGAATTCTTTGAGTTCTCATCCTGATGATGAAGACTAAAATATATCGTCTTATCCAGACTTGACACTAAATTTGGAGCTACTGATACGGTTTTATGGAAGTCAGAAGTCAAAAGTCAGAAGTCAGAAGTGAGATTTGATTGGCTTAAAAGTTTGGTTATACAGTAATTTCAGCTTATTATTTCACATTATCAGTTGCCAACTATTTGTGACATTTTTAAAGTAAATTGGTATAAATTTTTAGCAGATCAACGGAAAATTTCTGTTTAACAAGAACACATTTCTTTGGTAAGAGATAACTTGATCGTTATCAAAAAAATATAATATAATCTAAAATTAAGTAGAGGCATACCTAAAAAACTTTCTATCTTTATAGGGACAAAAAGTGATTAATAATCTCTAAAAATTAACTTTTTAATCTTAAAACTCCCACTGGTAAGAGTTTAACTGTAATTTTAGGTGAACTAAACCAGTTGATATTTTTAATTTCATATAAAAAATTCTCAAAGTAGCCCTAAAGACCATCAGCTAGAATGTTGGAGAGAGTTAGGTGGGTTAACTGCTACGCCGAAGTCAAGAGGTAGAAAATGAAAATCCAAACCCACAATAACTATAAGCTAGAGTCTATTGAATCCCCAATCAAGTTTGGAGATGCTGCTCTTGGTTTAGTCACAACTCGAAGTTTTCCGGCCATAGTTGGTACTGCTGACATGATGCTGAAGTCATCTGGCGTAATGTTGGTAGGCTATGAAAAAATTGGTAGTGGATATTGCACAGCAGTAGTTCGTGGTGGTATAGCAGATGTTCGTTTGGCAGTGGACTCTGGAGCAGAAACAGCCGAAAAATTTGGACAACTTGTTTCTAAGACTGTCATTCCTCGACCTTTACCTAATTTAGAAGTTGTATTACCTATTGGCAGTCTTTTATTTAGACTATCTCAAGGTAGAGTTTCTACTGAGTTTAGAAATAAGGCAGTTGGTTTGATAGAAACCAGAGGTTTTCCGGCAATGGTGGGAGCTTGTGACGCGATGCTCAAATCTGCTGATGTACAGTTAACTGCTTATGAAACTACAGGTGCAGGTTTGTGTACTGCTATTGTGCGGGGTTCCGTTTCTAATGTGGCGGTAGCTGTAGAAGCTGGAATGCACGAAGCAGAAAGAATTGGAGAGTTAAATGCTGTAATGGTAATTCCTAGACCACTGGATGATTTAGAAAGAACATTACCTGTAGCTGGTCATCTGATTGAAGAAAAACCAGAACCTCTACGTTTACCAATGGCAATTAAAGAGAAGGAAAAAGAATTAGTAAGATTACCAGATTTTGCTCAACTTCCTTTACCAATAAAAGAAGAAGTTAAGGAGAAATCATAGATTTTAGTTAGGCTCTTAAAGTCAAAAGTAGTGGATGTTTCATCTAAAATAGTGCATTAGGAAATTATACTCCGTAGGGGCGGGTTTCACCATAGGGACGTTGCATGCAACGTCCGTACAGTTTTCACAGATTGTCAGATAAACCCGCCCCCAATGATATAAATCAACGTCCTAGGGGCGGGTTTATCTAAATCTTAGAGTAAGCATAAAATTCTAGCTAAAACCCGCCCCTACTATTGCACCATTTAAGGTGTGTCAGTCTACTACTAGACTTAAATTTTAAACAAATGCACCACCATCTCTACGAGTAACACCAATTACAGAAGGTCTTGGGGGTAGTAACCCATTAAAACTTCCTCCAGGATTACCTACATATCCTGTATTACTAGGCCAATTACTACCACGAGGTACACTTCGCTGTTGAGTAAAGAGAGTGCCATCTAAATTTAACATCTCAATATCCCGACCTAGTAACACTCCATCTCCAATAGGTGAGCTTTCTCCAGGGTGTTGTACAGCTAATAGTAGAGTTTCATCTACACCACTACTATTTCTGATAAAGTATGGTCCAGTCATTTCGCAACGAGGTGGACCATAAGCAAAAGGTACAACTAAGCCAGCATTTGGTCCAACAACAGGAATGTAGAACAACCAGTTGTTACCAAATACCCCTGTTAAGCTAGAAATATTTCCAGTAGCAGTATGGTCAATCTCTCTTTGTTCTCCAGCAGCACCAGTTCTGAAACCATTGTGATTGCTGGTAGACATATCAGTTACACCCCAGATATTACCCAGAGTATCAATCTCTAGGTTGTCAACGTTAGCAAAACCTGCACCATTAACTGCACCATCTTCTCCACTATGCTCAAAAACAGACCAGCTAAAAGTGGTACTTGTTGCATCGCTATTAGTTTCAATGATTCTGTATAAACCACCAAATTGCTGTTGAGCATCAACATCAGCAGAGTATTTACTTACAACAAAGACTCTAGAATCTGGATATCCATCTCCACCAGGTGCATTATCTGTATAGGCAATAAATACACTACCATCACCGGGGTGAACTTCTACATCTTCAGGACGAGCAGTAGGAGTAGCACCGACTAAGTTAGCAGCTAAGAAAGCGTCAACTAAAATAGCACCTTGGCTAGTGTAAAAATCTCCTAGAGTTCTACCTTGATAATTAGATAGTACACTTTCATTTGTCAGGTCTACAATGAAAGACCCACCATCCTCTTCTGCTCCAGGAATACCAGCACGCTGAGGTAAGCGAATTCGACCATCTCTTTGAGCTTCACCAAAAGCATTTAATTCAGCTTCAGCAATTTCACTTGGTGATAGAGGATTAGTAGGTGTACTAGGAACTAAGGGTATCCACTGACCACTACCATCAGGATTTAATCTTGCAGCATAGAGAGTTCCGCTATCAAATAATACACTGTTGCTTGGATCGCTAGGATTAGAAACAATACCATCACTCACAAACTTCCATGTATGACCACCACGACGGTCATCTCCCATATAAGCTACTAATGGTCGTCCAGCTTCAACTCGGAAGGCAATATTTTCGTGGCGGAAACGACCTAGAGCTGTATGTTTTCTGTTTTGGAAATTTGGATCTGCTGGAGAAATTTCTACCATCCAGCCATACTTTTCACCGACTAAACCAAAGATAAAACCTATCTCTTGATCTTCATCATAACCAGTTTGAGTACCATTAGGTAGTACAGATTCGGTAACGCTACCTTGGAAGTTTTCTTCTGCTGTTAGAATTGTTCCCCAAGGAGTTGTACCACCAGAACAATTGAAGGCTGTACCAATAATTCGATTACCAAGTCCATCAGAACTTAGAGGAAATACATCACTAGCAGCAGGTCCAGTACCTATTAAGTAGTTTTGGTCTCCAGTCTGATAGCTAGCTGTACCCCAAGATGTAACGCTTTGATAACCATCAGAACGTTCAGAGTTAAGTCCTAGTCCAGATAAAAGATGTATTCTACGGTTAGCATCATCCGCTACAGGAGCGTATTGATCATTACTACCTTTTCTAATTCGGACAATAGAGCCACCTTGGTTATAAGCAAATTCGCCACGGGTGAAGGCACTCTCTTGAGATAAATCTAAACCTAGTACAAGTTGGTCTGTTGTGGGGAAACCAGCTAGGTCATCACCACCTACTAATGATGATATCGGATAGGAGACATACTCGTGGTTAACCCATAGGTATCCATCATCTGGATTACCATTAATCGGGATAAAACTTACATAGTCGCAGTTATAACCAAAGTATTCTTCTGGGTTCGGAAATACGCGATCGCCCCAACCAACAATTACATATCTTTCATATTCTGGAGGTACTATGACATCATCAAAGTATTGATAGGATTGCAGTGCTACATCTACGCCTGCTCCTATGGTATTTCCTTGTCCACCAATTCCTAGAGGTACAAAGCTAGGGCTATTTTCATAAGCTTCTAAAGGATGTGCCAATTTCAGAGGTGTGAAACTCAAACCTCCAGTTTGAGCTTGAGCAACTTCGGAACCCAAAAAATTACCAATTTTGGGTGATAGTGCTGTAGCTGCTGCGCTACATCCGAAGAACATTAATAGTTTTCTGCGAGTTAGTCTGGACATAAAATTTTTTCTAGAGCTTCTCTTAATGAGAAGTAGTAGATATGGATTTTGAATCTATTGCTAGCAGTATTTTTTACCTAAATTATGTTGATGTAATCAGTTTTTTTAATACTGCCTCCAGAAGTTTATCTATAACAATTTATCTTTGGTTTATCATTGGTTTAAATGTAGTTTAAGTATTGTTTAAGTTTTGGTTAATGGATAGATCAACTAAATATCAGGAAGATATCTAATTACAAATTTTATTGGAGTTATCTTGAATTTAGTGATTATATTTATCAATCTTGTAGGGATAGCTTGATGATGTAATACTGTTGTGGTAAAATGAAATTATTAGGAATTTATAAATATAGCGATCGCTATTACTACTATTTATTTATCAAGTAGCTGAAACAAGAAAATAGACATATCTAAATCTAATCAAAAATAAAATCAATTATCGCACATAAATAATCAAATATTTCTCCGTAATTCCTACTTACTGCTCCGTATTTTCCAGAGATGTCTAATTAATAATCAGCGTTATTTCCCAGCAAAACGAAGGTTTTTTCTCGATGAATGTGGAGGCTTTACCTTGATTTTTCTGTAAAAGCACTAAAGCTAACTTGAGAATTCAAACCAATTATTACAAGTAAAGTCTGAAATTTTAATCTCTTATATTATTATTTTTGTATACCCGTATTAGTCGTTAATCATCTATTATTTTTGGGTCATCTTCATCAGTAGGAAATCTAGGAGAAGATGTAGGTCTTCGTCTAGGAGATGTATTTTTAGGTTGAGGAACTTTTGGTTGAGAATCAGTTGATGGTGGAGGTGGAGCAGGAACTTGAGGGGAAGAATTAGGAACTGGAGGTTGATTATCAGAAATATTACTATTATCCTCAAACTTTAATAACAATTTAGCATCAGCAAAATATCTAGTAAAATTATCAATCTTAGGATTATTTTGCCATTCCTCACGAGATACAGTAGAACGGATTACAGGTACTATTTGACTTCTACGTTCTCCTAATATAGTAATAGTAATTTCTGTGATTTCTGAATTATTAGTAAATTCTTGATTGATTTTCTTTTGCGCTAAATTTTCTGCTTGTTCTACTAGACTTTTATAAGAATTATTATTATTTGATTCAATCAAAAGACTGGTTTTCTTTGCAGATGCTAAGACGCTTAAGTTAGTTATAAATAGACTACCTAATATTAAGATTGTACTCCATAAAATACGATAATATAAATTCATTGATTAAAAATTTTGGCAAAATATATTTAAATTTAAAGTTAATAGTAACATACAATAATTAAAATAAAATTAAGCTTTGGTTAAAGTCTGACTAGCATTAGATTTTTCCATTTTAAATGAGGTAGAAAGTATTAGGGCTTTAGAGAATAGGAAATAGGAAATATCAATTAGTCTTAAACTGTATTTCAACATCCTAAAAATTCCTCTAACTCTAATTTCAACTTTTAGAAGTTGGGTTAAGTCGGAACTTAACATAAATATTAGATATCGTGACATTTAATCATGTTGGGCTACTTACTTATATAGTAATATGATTAGGACTTACGCATAGACCACATAAGTAGAGTTCAAAACTATAACGTTATAGTTTTTTTCGCTATATATAGTACCAATGCCTAAGTAGGTATGCGCGAATAAACGTCACTATGTAACGAAATGTTAAAGCAGTTGAAACCCTTGAGATTGCTTCCTTCCGCTCCGCTGCAGTCGCAATGACATACTTGTAAATTTTTTCACCTACCTACTTAAGTCCTGACGATTTTAGTTTTGAGATATTAAAGATTTTTAGGGAACAGCGAATCGGGGATAGGGAACAGGGAACAGAGAAGAAGGAAAAAATGAATGTATATGAATAAGATAACTGCTATAATTTATTTTTTTTAAAATACTTTAATTCTCACATCTGATTCCTGATTGCTATGTATATATCATTATATTCTCAGGAAAAATTCATAGTTAATTCGGATAATTATCATTTGATGAGAATATAATCATGTATATATAATTTTGAACCTAAATTAATACATTAAATTTAGGGTCAAGATTCAGGAATTCTTTTGTGATTAAGTTATACAAATTCATTTGAAAGATATCACAAATAGTTTTAAAAAATGTCAAATGATCCCTTGAAATTAATGTAATATCGAAAGTTTTTAGTCTATCAAATTTGACTTTTTACTGTCAGATGTGCGTCTTAATATTCTGTTCGCAAAGCATTTCCGTAGGAAATGGAGACCTCATAATTATGCACTTGATGCATGAATTCCTTGAAAAGGTATTAGGTGGGCGCCAAGAAAAATGACCATATAACAAAATATTTATCAAAATCATTCTGACTTCTGACTCCGTTAAGCACCCCATAATCTTGAGATTGCTTCCTTAGACTCGCTTAGAGTCGCTGCGGAAATAGTAATATTTAATTATTCCCAACTACTTAGATTATGAATCTCACTACTAATAAAAGTAGAAAATTAAAAAAAATTGTCAAGTTTATTTTGTTATTTATTGTAATTACAAGTCTAATTATTATAGGAAAATATTTTAATCTACCGGAAGTTTTAAAAAATACATTAATATGGATTGAAAGTCTAGGTTTTTGGAGTCCTATAGCCTTCATAATTATTTATAATTTAGCTACTTTACTATTAATTCCTGGTTCAGTTTTGACTCTCGGAGGAGGAGTAATATTTGGAGTTTTTCTGGGTTCAATTTATGTCTTTTTTGCTTCAACTTTAGGTGCCACAATAGCTTTTATAATTGGTAGATATATATCTCGCGATTGGGTTTGTCAACAATTAAGTCAATATCCAAAGTTTAAAGCTATTGATGTAGCTGTAGTTAAAGAAGGATTCAAAATTGTTTTTTTAACTAGACTTTGCCCTCTATTTCCTTTTAATCTTTTGAATTATGCTTTTGGTGTTATGCAGGTTTCTTTAAAAGATTATATTTTTGGTTCTTTGGGAATGATTCCAGCAACATTTATGTATGTTTATATTGGCTCTTTAATGTGTGATATTGCTTTAATTGGTACATCTCAACAGCCTACGAATTTTACTATAGAAGTAACTAAATGGATAATTAAGATAGTTGGTTTAATTGCTACAATTTTAGTGACGATTTATGTGACTAGATTAGCGAAAAAGGCTTTTGAACAAAGTATTGATTAATATTTTGCTATCGGTATGAGCTGAGAAACTATAACTTAAATTGTTGAATAAAAAGTTATATATATTTATATATAAAGGATATAGCGCGTAGCGCTAGGGAATAGGGAATAGTAGACTGTCAATGGGTTTGAGGATTTATAAATGTCCTAATCTTTACTTCAACTGCTATAAGGTAAAAAAGCACATCACAAAAACTATGAGAATGCAATAATAAATCCTTTCACCCCCGATTTTTTTCTAAAGCTTCAGAAAATGAAAATGCTTGTAATTTTGCACTAGGGAGGTATGAATGGAAAGATTTGATGAGGAATAAGCAAGCATTATTTCGGAAACTTCACCAAACTCGTAATATCATGTCCGTTGGTATCGTTTGTGTAAAAACTGGAGAAATATCTACCTTATTTTAGAGTTCTTCTTTACTTTTAAAACTGTTTCCTTCTTCCTTCTTTCTTACCGAAATAATTAAACAATTAAACAATTAAATCATTAGATAATTCAGGTTTAAAGCCTCCCCTTTAAAGGGGAGAAAAATAAATTTTTTCCTTTTAGTCAATCCTCTCCCTAAAAGGCAGAGGTAATTATCCATTATCCATTATCCATTATCCATTATCCATTAATGAACTTCCCTATATAATACTGATCCTACCGGACATGATATAACTCAAAAATTTAATCGCGGCAAAATGCCAAATGGTTTCTATAACACTCCAAAGAAAGCAGATTTGATATTAGGTGTAGGTCATTCAGTAATAGATTTTCCTAACACCTAAACTCAAACTTCTACCGAATAATTAATAATTAAATAATTCAGGTTAAACGCCTCCCCTCTGAAGAATAAAAAGCGGTTGTTTTCGGCTGTTACTAACCAAAAGAAAATAATTTTTTTTCCTTTTAGGGAGAGGTAATTATCAATTATTAATTATCAATTATCCATTATCCATTAATTACCCTTCTAACTTCTTACTAATTAATTGATTAGTCATCTTTGGATCAGCACGGCCTTGTGTTTTTTTCATTACTTGCCCAACAAAAAAACCTTTGAGTTTTGTTTTACCACCACGATATTTTGCTAACTCGTCTGGATGTGCTGCTAAAACTTCATCAATAATTGCTTCTATTGCCTTAGTATCTGATATTTGAATTAGACCTTTTTTCTCTACTAATTCTTTGGGAGAACCACCTTTTGATAATAATTCTGGCAATATATCTTTGGCAATTTTACCGCTGATAGTACCATCTTCAATAATTGTTACTAACTCAGCCAAATTATCAGGTTTCAGAGCAATATCATTAATACTAACTTTTTCATTTTTCAAAAAAGCAGTAATATCTCCCATTACCCAGTTGGCTGCTTGTTTAGAACTTCCACCTGCTGCAACTGTAGCTTCAAAATATTTTGCTACATTGGAGTCGTCAGTTAGGACACGAGTATCATAAGCAGATAAACCTAAATCACTTTCATAACGGTAACGTTTGTGTGCTGGTAATTCTGGTAACTCAGTTTTCCAAACATCTAACTGTTGACTCGATACCTCAATAGGAGGGAGATCCGGTTCTGGAAAATAACGATAGTCACTAGAACCCTCTTTAGTCCTCATACTAATAGTACGTTGAGAACCCTCTTCCCAGAGTCTGGTTTCTTGAATAATTTTTTCTCCTGCCTCAATAGCTTCAGTTTGCCTTTCAATTTCATATTCGATCGCCCGTTGTATGGCACTGAAGGAGTTCATGTTTTTGATTTCTACTTTTGTACCAAATTCTTTTTGGCCCACAGGTCGCACAGAAACATTCACATCACACCGTAGGGAACCTTCCTGCATATTCCCATCACTAACTCCAAGGTAGCGGACAATTCGCCTTAGTTCTTCGGCATATTCAGCAGCTTCTACTCCAGAACGCATATCTGGTTCTGAGACAATTTCGATTAATGGCACACCAGCACGGTTGTAGTCCACCATCGAATAAGTTGAACCAGCTAGGCGATCGCTACCTCCGTGGACTAACTTACCCGCATCTTCTTCCATGTGCAGTCTAGTAATACCAATTTTTTTACGAGTTGCACTACCATCCTCATCTACTATCTCTACTTCTAACCAACCATGTTCGGCAATGGGTAAGTCATACTGAGAGATTTGATAATTTTTCGGTAAGTCTGGGTAAAAATATTGTTTCCGGTCAAATTTACTGTAGGGTGCAATTTGACAATTTAGGGCCAACCCTGCTTTAACGGCATATTCTAGAACTTTTTGATTAAGTACAGGTAATACTCCCGGCATTCCCATACATATTGGGTCAATGTTGGTATTGGGAGTAACACCAAATTCTGTGGAGGAATTAGAGAAAATTTTAGTTTGGGTACTAAGCTGACAATGGGTTTCTAGACCAATAATCGCTTCATACTCTGTTTTAACTTTTACAGTTGTGGTCATAGATTTAGAAATTAAATCGAATAAGTCCTATATTAGATTTTATATCCAAAATCATAGACCGATTATTTATTAATTGATAATTGATAATTGATAATTGATAATTGATAATTATCTCAAAGAAAACTGTAACGGAATTGAATATAAGGAGATATCCTAGCACTTTTTTTCTCTTGAATATAGAAGGCTTTATACCTTGATTTTTTGCTAAACGCTTTGATATTTAATCAGCAAGCCCTATTTAGATGAGAAATACAAATTCAGGTTAGAAGTAGATTGTTACTACTAACCTGGAATAACAAAATATATTGATATGGATGGTGCTCCTGAATGTGTAGCTTTTGGAAAAATATATGAAAAAATTATTGTAGATGCGGCGATTGTAGATACTATATATACCTGGCTGAAATGATTTGTATTAGAGCAATACTATTATAGCAATGTGCGCTGGCATATTTACATATTATTTTTTGTATACCTTTTCTAAACTGGGGTTTGAGCTGAACATTGTAAATACATGATCGCTCATTGCTATAGAGGTAATTTTAACCATTTTGGCGACGACGAGAATTTACTAAACCACCTAAGAATAAAGCTAAACCTAATACTGTACTTGGTTCAGGAATGGATGTTGTGCCACCACCTGTTGTGCCACCACCTGTTGTGCCGCCAGTTGTTCCACCTGTTGTGCCGCCACCTGTTGTGCCGCCACCTGTTGTGCCGCCACCTGTTGTGCCGCCACCTGTTGTGCCGCCAGTTGTGCCGCCAGTTGTGCCGCCAGTTGTGCCGCCACCAGTTGTACCGCCAGTTGTGCCGCCGATTGTGCCACTTAATAATTTGTCACTTCCTGCACCTGCGTTAACCTGTTGGAAACGAGCGCCGATATCTAAGGTTTGATTCGTGAAAGCTGTAAGGAAATCATTTTCTAAAGTTGCAGCCACAAGATTAGTGCCACTTACCAAGAAGCTAACATTAGTAGATTGACCTTGAGCAAGAGCGCCATTAGCATTACCACCCAAGAAATTATTGTTATCAGCAATACCAACATCCAAAGTACCAAAAGGATTAAAATCAGCGTTTTCTATATATGTATCAAGAAAACCATCAGAGTTGAAGGAACCAGCAAAGCTTAAACCATCCAAGAGATCAAAACCAATGCCTGTCAACTTAGAAGCAGTGGCTTCAGCACCAAAAATACTACTACCTGTAGTATTTGTAATGCCCAATTCAATCTTAACATCAGAGCCCTGCTGGGTGAAGCCAAAATCTACAGAAGCTGAAGCCCCAGTAGCAGTAGGATTGGAAGATGTACTGTCGGCTCCAAAGTTAAAAGTAAAGGCTTCAGCCGAAGTAGGAAATAAAACTGTTGATGCTATAGCAACACCAGTTACTGATAAAAACGAAGAATCAAATATAACTTTTCTCGCAGAACGTAGTACAGTTGCAAAAGTTTTGTTCATCATTGGAGTTATCCTGTAAGATAAATTGCTTATTCACAATATAACTATCAGTAAAACCTACTGTAAACCTGTATTTTCATGGAGGCAAAAATATTCATCAAAACCTTATACAAAATAGACTTTTGGTAAAGAGTTGATGAAATTTAGTAGAATAAAGTAAATATTATCCTGTTATAGTTCTGAAACTCTGTATATTGAATTTATCTCTTCTATTCAATATTTATTTAGCCTAAACTCCAGTTATATTATGTCTGGATAATCAGTGATAATAAAGTTTTTCAGGACTTACGCAGAGCTACTAAATTTAGAGTCTAAAACTATTGCGCAACAGTTTTTAAACACTATATGTAGAGTCTATATGTAAATCCTGTTTTTGTTTGTAGTAGGGCTTCAGCCCTATCCATAACTTAGGGCTAAAACCCTACTACGAACTTTAATTATAACTATTCAACCGGACATGATATTACTATGAAACGAGTATTATCTGCTAACTGCTTACTGGATATTAGGATTTTGATATTTATAGTAATTGGGAAAAACAAAGTTCATCAAAGAAAGAGAAATACTAACATTTAGTGACTTAACTTGATGCCACCAACCAATAGGGATGAAAATCATCTCTCCAGGTTCAAGAATTACCTCGATAATTTTGACTTTTTTAAACAAAGGATATCTATAGTAATCTGGATTTTCTAAGTCCACTTGACTAAAAACAGTTTGATAATTGTAGAGAAATGGGGTTTGATCGGGAGAAATAATTCGCCAAAGTTTTCGTCCATAGACTTGAGCGCCTATGAGGTTAGTTTGGTCATGATGTACTGGTGTAATTGTACCACCTGGACCAAACCATAATTTGATTTGACCTTTAGTATTTGAGCTATCTAAAAAATCAGGATAAACATTTATATCATCCAGGAGATTCTTAATTTTATCTCGTTGAAAATTACGATTACTAGCAACCATATAATAATCATTAGTATCACCGCCATTGACAACCATATCGACATATTCGCTTAACTTTAATTCTCTTTTGTGTCGCCCTTTATTAATTTCATATTGTGCATCTGAATTACGATTATGTTGAATCTCAACATCAGCATCGCCATAATGAGTTTTAAAGTATTCTGGAGTCCATAAAGACATAGCTTGCCATTGAGTCATCATGTCTGTAATCACAACTGGGGTATTTGTGGCGTAGTATTTTGCTAAAAATTCTTCTTTGGAAATATGACTTCTGCGTTCTATATAGCTAGAGTTGGGAGACAGTTGAGAAATTTGATGGCGGACTTCTAACATAGACTCCAGTTTTCTTAACAACTGCGTCATGTTATTGCTTGCTTTAAAATAAGGATCGGCAGTTAGATGATTTAATTCTGCTACAGCAATTTGCTCATCTATTCCTCTTTTAACCATTTCCTGAATAATTGAAGCATCAGGGTGGTTGCGCAATTTACTTTCAGCGATCCATTGTTTCCAATCATCAGAAATTTCAGATTGATTTTGTCTATTTAATAATTTCTCGTCAGACTGGAATGAGTTGTTGCTATTTCTTTGATTCTCAATTTCCAGAATTCTAGCAGCAATTTTTGCTCGCTCTTGCTCAGAAATATTTTGGTTAGTGAGAACTGCTTCAAGGATTTCAACAGACTTATTAACTAGATGTTGTAGTTTTTCTTTGGGTAAGATTTCCATTCCTAAATTTTCGCCTGATTTTTTCTGTGTCATCATCTTCAAAATTACTTCAAAGTAAAATATAGAAATAATTTTTTAGTAGGTAGTAAACCGACATATCTAAAATGGTGCGTTACATCATTGGGGGCGGGTTTATCTAATCATATCATGTCCGCTGGTATCGTTTGTGTAAAAGTTGGGGAAATATTTACCTTATGTAAGGTTTTTTCTTCCCTTCTTCCCTTCTTCCCTCCTTCTTCTTCCTTCTTCCTTCTTCCTTACCTTCTCTATACAATACCGATGCTACCGGACATGATATCAAATGTGAAAACTCATTAATTTAATGGAGAAACCCGCCCCTACAATTTTTTTAACATTTAATTTAGAACTACCTACTTATAAAATCTGTAACATCATACCTAATCTTCACGGCGAATCCAACCGTTAAATGTAAAGCGACTATCTTCAAACGCTTTAGTCGGACAACTAACGGGCAAGACTTCATGTAAGTAACGACTTGGGAAAAAGATAATACTATTATTGCGAGGTTCGATCGCTTTAAAATCATTGTGTTTGGAAAGATTATTTCCCTCTACCTTCGTTTCATAAATTACTAATTCCCCTCCAGAGAATGATTTTGGTTGTTGATAAAAGTAGTAGACATAACTCATTTCTCTGGTGGCAGTCATTTCTGTATTAGCATCACTATGAATTGTGTAGAAACAATTATCGTTGTGTGCTGTTAATTGAATAACAATATTAGATGTGGAGAAATTTTGGTGGTTTAGTTTTGCCAAAACTGAAGGGAGAGTCTTTAAGACTTTATTTTGTATGGATGCAGCAATTTCGGGATAAAATTTATGGTGAAGAACTGAAGATTGTCGAAATTTCTTTACTTGATTCGTACTTTTATTGTGAACTGAAGAATCAGTGAAATTACTTTTATTTTGGATGGCAAGTGTGAGCGCTGCTTCTAGTTCTTGAGGTTGCAGAAAATTATCAATTTGCAGGTAGTTGATAGGTAAAATAGTGGATTGATTTTGATTTGAGTTTGACTCAGAATAATTATGGATAAATCTCGGTATTTTGAAGGTGGGAGGTGCAACAATATTACTATTAGCTGAAGTTATTTGATTTTGAATATTTCCTTCAGTGGATTGAGCTATCTCTAATATTCGCAAAGCAATTTCTGCTCTTTCTATTAGTGGTATGTTTGAATTATCAAGAATCGTCCCTAGCAAATCAACAGACTTAGTTGTTAGCTGTTGTAGTTTATCCAGAGGCATATTGTTGGTAATTACGAGCTTTTCTTCAAACATGATGTTATAAATCTGCTGATAAAAATGTCTTTTTGGGGTATTCCCGTTATTCCTTTGACAGTTTATATATTAACAATTTTAGATTGATTATTTTCTGAATAAACCTAACTGCTAAAATGATTATTTTTCAGATTTTTTAAAGCAATAATGTCTATGAATCATAACTTTTTCTACTTCAGGAGTTTGATAGTTAGGTAAGGTTTTCTCTAACATAAAATAGATTTCAAAAGTATCAAGTTGTTCCTCTCCCTGATGTTTACTATTCCAGTCACGGCACAAATACTGACCATAATAAAGACGATAAGCAGCATAACCCTTTAACCAAATGTTCATCATATATTTACGCCAACGTTCATCAGGATAAGTTGATGAGACTAATAGAGGTTTATCCCAAGTTACAGGTTGAGCATTTTGAAATAAATCAATTTCTGTACCATTTTTAAGTTTACCTGGAATGACATACCAACCATCTTCGAGTGAAGGATAAGGTGCAAACATACTCCACTTTTGATCTAATCTCAGGATTAAATTAGTTGCTCGTACTATTTTGGGGATAGGAAATACTTCTGGAGAAATACTATGAAGATTCCAGATGAATACAAAAGCAATAAATAATAAGGCAAGTATGTTCTGATAATTGGTTGGATAAACTTGAATGGGACGATATTGTAATCTGGAAATTAGTTGATAAAAATTACTATTGATATTGTTGAGCTGACTGGATAGCTTTTTGCCTAAGTTTGTAATTATAGGCAGACTCAAAATAAAAGTTAGAGGTCGAAATATAGGAGAAAAACTACAAAGATGAATTAATGCTTGAAATTGAATATATTGATTGCCTTGATTTTCAACTAATAACAATGAATTAGTGGTTTGAATTGCTGTGTAAATTTCAGGTTGTGTCTTTGCTGAGACAACTAATTCTCTTGGTAAACATAAAAAGCTGCAAAGTAAATATAATATTTTTTGATATGTACTATGGTCGGAATTATAATAAATTTTGATACTCTTAGTCTCTTGAGATTTTAATTTTTGACTCAACCAATCCCAAAAATCACTAGGCAAGAATACTAACCAACTAACAATACATACATAAGGAAATAAGCCTAAAACTAAGCCCAGCCGAAAACCAATATGTAAACCAACAAAAGTAAAGATTGTCAAGCAACGAAAAAAGCTGTTTTTAATTGGTAAAAACAATAAAAAAGGTCCTAATAATTCAACCCAAAGGGTAGCAAAATTAGCAAATATTAAAAGTTTAGGAAACTGCAACATTAAACTACTCAAAGGAGTAGCAAGTTGATCGATATTTAAAGCGTAATAAACAGCACTTCCATCTTCCCACCACATCGGATGAGATTTGAGAACCGCAGTAAACCAATAAACAAAGCATACTTGTAGGGTTAAAGCGATAGTAGCTCCTGAAATAATTGATTTAGGTAAGGGTTTTGATGAAGAATTTAAGGCACTATCCACTGAATAATGTGCACCTAAAGGTAAAAATATTCCCCAAAATAAAAGTAGGCGTAATTCCACATCTCCAGCATTGAGAATCATGTGATTACGACTGTGCAAAGAAACAAGTAATACCCAAGATAAAATAGTAAATAACCGAGTCCGATAACCAATTAGAAGTGCTATTGCAAAAATGAAGGCAACCGTAAAAAGTAGTCCTTGGAATAAAACATTACCACTGAAAAGATGAAGTGACCAAACCCAAGGATTTAAAAATTTTTCAATTAGTGGTCCGCGAGGTAACAGGCCAAAATCTGTATAGTGAGCTTTAAGATAAGGAAAACGCTGGATTAAATCAACAATAATAATTAAGGCTAAACCAATCCGAAATAAAGCTAGCGATCGCAAGTCTAATCCGAATAGTTGTTCTCGGGTTGCCAGGGAATAAGTTGGTAATGGATGTTCTCTAGAAGTCATTACAGAATAAAACCTTGTAATCTTTGTAAATAGATATTAACAAAAATTGGGCTTAAATAAACTCATAACCCCAAGCTAAAATAGTCCATTATCATAGTGGCGTGATACGCCTAAAATGTTGCAATAGTGGGGGCGGGTTCCACGTTACAGCGCTTTTCAGTTGAGTAGACCACAAAACTGTTGTAGGAGTAATGAGTAAGGAGTAATGAGTAAGGAGTAATGAGTCAGTATCATTGTGGTTTATTAATATGAAAACCGCTGTAAATTAATGAAGTTTAACATTCAATCAGGTGAACCCGCCCCTAATCATAAAGCAGATTCCACATAATATCATGTCCGGTTGAACAGTGATAATTAAAGCTCGTAGTAGGGCTTTAGCCCTAAGATAGGTATTTATCGGGCTAAAGCCCTACTACAAACAAAAACTTTTTTATCACTAATTATCCGGACATGGTATAACTGGGATTGCTTCGTCATTGCGAGGAACGAAGCATATTATATTGGTGCCTATATAATATAGAAAAAAAATCAGGGTTAAAAGCTTTTCTTCTAAACTTATAACCCCAACAACTCTATTTATGACTTACGCATTACAACGTATTTTCGTCATTGCGACCGATAGGGAAGCAATCTCAAACCCTAGTTTTTCGTACCTAATGCGTAAGTCCTGATATTATTTTTTTTAATTTCAAATCATTTAAGAAATTAGTTAGATTTACGACGGCGAGAAGTTACTAAACCACCTAAGAATAAAGCTAAACCTAACACTGTACTTGGTTCAGGAATGGATGTTGAACCACCTGTTGTACCGCCACCTGTTGTGCCGCCTGTTGTGCCGCCTGTTGTGCCGCCTGTTGTGCCTCCTGTTGTGCCGCCTGTTGTGCCACCAGTTGTGCCGCCTGTTGTGCCTCCTGTTGTGCCTCCTGTTGTGCCTCCTGTTGTGCCTCCTGTTGTGCCGCCTGTTGTGCCTCCTGTTGTGCCGCCTGTTGTGCCTCCTGTTGTGCCGCCGCCTTGAGTCACATAAGAATCACTGCCTCCTGCCTGACCAATACTTCTGATATGGAAGCCTAATCGAATATCACCGGAAGTAAAAGCATTTTCAATATCTGTCAAAGAAGCACCACCAATGTCGTAGGAAATACCAAGGATATCTGCTGCTTCATTAATTCCGTTTTTTGGTGGTCCAGATAAAGTATCCGCAGAAAGGGTAATATCTGCGTCAAAACCAACGTTTTGTCCACCTGGTAAATTACCTGGATTTGTAGTAGTACCTGGATAAATACCAAATTTAGTAAATCCACCAAGACTATTAAATACATTTACTGATCCATTAAACGTTGAAGGATCAGTGTTATCGTCTATGTAAATTTCAGCGATATTAGAAGCAATACCAACGTCATTAGTAAAAGTAAAAAGAACCTCTTCTGCGCCTAATGTAATGTTATAAAGATCGAAAGCGCTGGTAGCATCTAGAACGCTAAAAGATAACTGATCTGATAAATCCTCTACGTTATTAGAAGGTTCAATCCTAGAAAAATCACTAAATGAAAAAGATGCTGCTTGAGCAGCAGGAGCTATAAAAGAAGAAGTTACTGCAACACCAGTAGCCAAAACAGAAGAACCAATTAAAGCAGAAATAGTTTTGTTAATCATGGAAATTACCTTATAAGAAAAATTGCTTGTTTTTTTGTTCACGTTCACACTATAGCCAGAAGTAAAATCTCGCGTCAATCCGTATTCTCACAGAATCCGGAAACTTCATTAAATCTTTACAAAAATCCCTACTTTTATGAAGTTTTGATGAAGTTAATAGAGATAGAAAAATATAATTTTTTTTGAATTGCAAAACTATTTATATAAATCTATATTTCTTACCCCACCCATCAAAATAGCCTAAAATATTGATTATTGAAGGATTTTATTAATTCCTATAAAGTGGTTTTACAATTAGGATGTAGGATAATTAATAATGGCCACTTACACAGAATTATTTACACAAACAATGTTTACACAGTAAGGATTTTAGCTGCGCTCAATGTGTAATTTATTTTGTTTGCCTGCTTATTAGACGTAACAATTATTAAGAAAAATAACCTCTGATAAAGAGCAGTTTTGATGAAGTTGATTAATATAAATAAAATATTAGAAAAATATATGGAGTCAGATATTCTAATTATGAGAAGAACTTAGGTTTATTTGTTAAAAATTTAGGATTGATAATTTACCTAATAAGTACATTAGAGCGGGTTCATTTGACTGAATGTTGATGTATTAATTTGAACGCCGAACCCGCCCCTACTATTGCAATATTTTAGATGTGTCAGTTCACTAGACTAAGCAACTGATTAACAGATGTTCATTAATTGATAATTCAGGACTTATATCATGTTCGGATAATCACTTATAATAAAGTATATGGTTTGTAGTAGGGCTTCAGCCCGAACTGTAGATAGGGCTGAAGCCCTACTACGAACTTTAATTATAATAACTATTTAACCGCAATTCGTAGCTCCCCCGAAGGGGGCACATAATATTACAATATCTTGTAATAGCTCCTACAGTTTCTAAAATTTAAACTGATTTACCAATTCTTGTAAATCCCCCGCTGTTTTAGATAACTCAGTTGCAGACTGTTGGGTTTTAGCGGCGCTATTATTGGTACTTTGTGCTGCTTGTGCCACGCTGGTAATATTACGCGCAATTCCTGATGAACCTTCTGCTGCTTGGTTAACGTTACGGGCAATTTCGTTGGTAGTGGCAGTTTGCTCTTCTACCGCCGAAGCGATCGTATTTTGGATGTCGTTAATTTGATTAATAATAGTGGTAATTTGACCGATCGCTTCTACTGCTCCTTTGGTATCTCCTTGGATAGCTTCAATTTTTTGACTAATATCTTCAGTTGCACTGGCGGTTTGTTTAGCTAATTCTTTAACTTCATTGGCAACTACCGCAAAACCTTTTCCTGCTTCTCCCGCTCTTGCTGCTTCAATGGTGGCATTAAGGGCGAGGAGGTTGGTTTGTTGAGCAATAGAAGTAATGACTTTAATCACATTACCAATTTCTGCACTACTAACTCCTAACTTGCCAATAGTTTCATTAGTAATTTCAGCAGTTTCTACAGCAGTTGTGGCAACTTGAGCAGCATTAGTGGCATTTTTGGCAATTTCTCGGATACTAGCAGTCATTTCTTCTACACCAGTAGCAACTGACTGAGCATTGGCACTAACTTGTTCGGCGGTACTAGAAACTGACTCTGCTTGAGTGGAGGTTTCTTGAGATGCTTGACTCATAGTTTGACTTTCCGACATCATCTCCTCAGAAGACTTAGCAACAGCGATCGCTACTTGGGCAATTTTTTTCACTTGTTCGGTGAGGTTAGCTGCCATTGTATTGACGTTATCTGTCAAATCTTTCCAAACTCCCCTGACATCTTGTACTTTAGCTTGACCTCCTAATTGCCCTGCAACTACTTCTTTGGCAACCCGCGTTACTTCTGATGAGAAGGTATTAAGTTGGTCTACCATTTTATTGAGGGTACTCTTCAGTTCCAGAATTTCTCCTTGCGCTTCTACCGTAATTTTCTGAGTTAAGTCTCCCTGAGCAACAGCCGTAGCAACCTCAGCAATATTTCTCACCTGTAAAGTTAGGTTAGCTGCCATACCATTTACATTATCTGTTAAATCTTTCCAAGTACCACTTACTCCTTTAACTTCAGCTTGACCTCCTAATATTCCTTCGCTTCCCACTTCCTTCGCAACCCGCGTTACTTCTGATGAGAAAGCATTTAGCTGATCTACCATTTTATTCAAGGTAGTCTTAAGTTCCAATATCTCCCCTTGCGCTTCTACTGTAATTTTCTGAGTTAAGTCTCCTTCAGCAACCGCTGTAGCTACTTCTGCAATATTGCGAACTTGGTAAGTCAAGTTCGCTGCCATACCATTTACATTATCTGTTAAATCTTTCCAAGTACCACTTACTCCTTTAACTTCAGCTTGACCTCCTAATATTCCTTCGCTTCCCACTTCCTTCGCAACCCGCGTTACTTCTGATGAGAAAGCATTTAGCTGATCTACCATTTTATTCAAGGTAGTCTTAAGTTCCAATATCTCCCCTTGCGCTTCTACTGTAATTTTCTGAGTTAAGTCTCCTTCAGCAACAGCAGTAGCTACTTCTGCAATATTTCTCACCTGTAAAGTTAGGTTAGCTGCCATACCATTCACATTATCTGTTAAATCTTTCCAGGTTCCTGCAACTCCCTCTACTTCAGCTTGACCTCCTAATGTTCCTTCGCTTCCCACTTCCTTAGCAACTCGCGTTACTTCTCCACTAAAAGCATTTAGTTGATCTACCATTTTATTCAGGGTAGTCTTGAGTTCGAGAATTTCCCCTTGTGCTTCTGCAGTGATCTTTTTACTTAAGTCTCCTTCCGCAACAGCGGTAGCAACCTCGGCAATATTTCTCACCTGTAAAGTTAGGTTAGCTGCCATACCATTCACATTATCTGTTAAATCTTTCCAGGTTCCTGCAACTCCCTCTACTTCAGCTTGACCTCCTAATACTCCTTTGCTTCCTACTTCTTTGGCAACCCGCGTTACTTCCGAGGAGAAAGCATTAAGTCGATCTACCATTTTATTCAAGGTAGTCTTGAGTTCCAATATCTCCCCTTGCGCTTCTGCGGTTATCTTTTTACTTAAGTCTCCTTCGGCAACAGCAGTAGCTACTTCTGCAATATTGCGAACTTGATAAGTTAAGTTAGATGCCATACCATTTACATTATCTGTTAAATCTTTCCAAGTGCCACTTACTCCTTCAACTTGAGCTTGACCTCCTAATATTCCTTCGCTTCCTACTTCTTTGGCAACCCTGGTTACTTCTGATGAAAAAGCATTAAGTTGGTCTACCATTTTATTCAGGGTAGTTTTGAGTTCCAATATCTCCCCTTGAGCATCAACAGTAATTTTCTGATTTAAGTCTCCTTCGGCAACAGCAGTAGCTACTTCAGCAATATTTCTCACCTGTAAAGTTAGGTTCGCTGCCATACCATTCACATTATCTGTTAACTCTTTCCAAGTTCCCGCGACTCCTTTTACTTTCGCTTGACCTCCCAATGTTCCCTCAGTTCCCACTTCTTTGGCAACTCGCGTTACCTCTGAAGCAAAAGTATTGAGACTATCCACCATCAAATTAATAGTATCTTTCAGTCGTTGGAGTTCCCCTCTTGTTTCTACCGTAATTTTCTGAGTTAAGTCTCCCACACTAATAGCTGTAGCAACTTTGGCAATATTCCTCACTTGGTTTGTCAAATTACTGGCCATCTCATTAACATTGTTTGTTAACTCTTTCCAAACACCAGATACTCCTTCAACCTTGGCCTGGACTCCCAATTTACCTTCTGTTCCCACTTCCTGAGCAACCCGCGTTACTTCTGAGGAAAAACTATTAAGTTTGTCCACCATTTGATTAACAATGGTACCAATGTGGTAAAATTCTCCTTTTAAGGATTTTCCTTGCAATTCTAAGTTAATTTTTTTGGACAAATCTCCATTTGCTACTGCTTCTAATACCCGCGAAACTTCCGTAGTGGGTCGCGCCAAATTATTAATCAGTCCATTTACCGCATAAATACTTGATTTCCATGACCCTTTAGATTCTGTCAAACTTGCTCTAGCAGTTAATTCTCCTTCTTCTCCAACTTCAAGACTAATGCGCCGCATTTCTTCGGCAAAGTTTTGATTAATAACTATCATTTCATTAAAGACAATAGCTATTTCTCCTAAGCCATTATTTTCGGGAAGACGCACGGTAAAATCTCCATCTCTAGCAGCTTTAAGAGCAGTTAATAAGGAGTCAAAATTAGGATTATTATTCATATCAATATTAGTTTTTGCTTGAGAAATTGGAGTTGATGAAATTGATTCAGATTCAGATTCAGTTATAGTCTCTTGGGGGTTTTCTGCAGTTGGTTCAGGATGTTCAAAGAAGACCTGACGACCAGGATTTCGTTTTTTAGGAATTGTCATTTCAGTTATCAGTTATCAGTTATCAGTTATCAGCAAATGAAGGAATTAGTAGGAGGCTAGAAATATGGAATTTTCTTTTTCTTTTATCCCCTTAAGAGAGTAGTATTGAAACCTTATTTATTTGGTTTGATTATATAGCAATTTCCACAGTTATGAGGTGAATTTATGATCCCCCTAAATCCCCCTTAAAAAGGGGAAATTTGAAGACTCCCCCCTTTTTTAGGGGGGCGGGGGGGGATCTAAATCTGTACCTCATAGATTAAAGAACTGCTATAATTTTCACCTTTGATTTTCAAATTATTAAAATGACAGACTTATTTTTGAGGAATTTATGGTCAATTTACCTATGATAAATAGTTAGCTATTTCCATATAATTTTTCACAATTTGACTAGTCGGTGAAAAATGAGAAATTGGCATTCCCTCCTGTTGTGAACGATAAACTAAAAGAGATTCTGGGATTTTAAATAGAGGATAAGACATTCTTTTTACTGCCTCCTCAATTTCTTCAGATATACTATTTTTTGATTTTTTTTTCGATTGAGATGAGGTTTTAGATTTTGTATAACGATTCAAAACAACCATAAATCGACTAATTTTATATCTAGTCATGTTCTGAATATCTTGACAATAAATTTGGAATTTTTCTAACGCTTCGAGAGAAAAAATACTACTATCAATAGGAATAACAGCTTCATCTGCTGCTCGTAAACTATTCAGCATAAATAAGCCCGTATCCGATGGTACATCAATTAAAATATAATCATAGTAGGATTTAATCGGAGCTAAAATTCGATTTAAAATTCCGACTTGATCTTTACATTGGTGCATTAAAATAGAAGCTACTGCTAAATTTAATTCTGAGGGAACTAAATGAAGATTTTCTATTTGTGTTTCTACAATTGTCTGAGTAATAGGAACTCCTTGATATTCCTGAAATTGATTTAAGACTACATCATAAATAGAATTTTCTAAACTCTTCTCATCAATTCCCAATCCAGAAGTTGCATTAGCTTGAGGATCAAAATCTACTACTAATACCCGACTTTTTGGATTAATTAAAGTTAAACATCCGGCTATATTTATGCAAATAGTAGTTTTTCCTGTGCCACCTTTTAGGTTGGCAAAGGCAATGGTTTTAGCCATGATTTTTAACTTATAGTATTTCTATATATATTTTTTCTCAAAACAATAATTACTCAACTGGAATACTGCACAAATAGCGGTCAGTTTTTAGGTTTCAGCCAGATTATAATATGTAAAGTTAAAAGAAATAATATTTCCTGATCTTCAATCCTCTCGGTTTTAACCAGAGGTAATTATCAATTATCCATTATCCATTATCAATTAATGAATTTGCTTTTTCAATTGTCACAAAAGTTGCTATAATGAATTGAATACAGAGAAAAAATCAACTTGATCTCAACCCCATAATTCATCAGCATGGGAAGACTTTTGACTTTTGACTTTTGACTTTTGACTTTTGACTTTTGACTTTTTGCCTCCCCCAAAGCAGTTGATTCAATCAATATTATAAGTCAAAGACCTAACACAATTTCTTCCTTCTTCTTTCGCTAAATAAAGTGCTTTATCGGCTTGACTAATTAATTCATCTGCATGTGAATTTATAGTCGGAATAGTTGTTGCCAAACCTAAACTAATAGTGATATATTCATCAACTTTTGAAGCCTCATGGATAATTTTCAAACTATTAACTCCACTGCGAATACTTTCAGCAATATACATGGCTCCAGATTTTTCTGTACTAGGTAATACTACCACAAATTCTTCTCCTCCATAACGAGCAACTAAGTCTGTTGGTCTTTTTAAAGTTTTTTGAATTACCTGAGCCACTTTTTTTAAACAAATATCCCCTTCAGGGTGACCATAAGTATCATTAAATAATTTAAAAAAATCAATATCTATCATTATTAAAGAGATGGGCTGAGATTCGCGGATAGATTTTTGCCAATCTCTTTCTAAAACTGTTTCCCAGCAATAGCGATTAGGAATACCTGTTAAACCATCTGTATTTGATATTTTTAGTAGATGTTGGAGCTTCTCATTTTGTTCCTTAAGCTCATAAGTTCTTTCTCGGACTTCATCAGCTAATTTTTTATTAAAACAACTTAATTCTTGTTCTCTATCCTGTAGTTTTTGCACTAACTGAATTCTTTCCAAGGAATAGCGGATCGAACGAATTAATAATTCTGCGGAAATTTCACTTTTAACTAAATAATCTTGCGCTCCTTTTTGAACTACTTCAACAGAAAAATCGTCATCATGTTTTCCGGTTAAAACAATAATTGGAATATTAGGAGCCATTTCTATCATCTGGGAAATCGTCTCACATCCTTGACTATCAGGTAGTCCTAAATCGAGCAAAACTAGATCAATTTTTTCTTCATTAAGTTGCTTAATGGCTAAGGATAATCTATTACAATGAATTACATTAAAATCCAATGATGAGTTAAATTTCAACAACTCTTTGATCAGAAAAGCATCTCCTGGATTATCCTCTACTAATAAGGTATTTAAATAAGATTTTTGATTGACATGGTTATTGCTAAACATGGTTTTATTCTCATTTGAGATATAAGAAATATTATAAGTTACTATTTGAGTATTTTTATGATGTTGGGACAATAATTGCATAATTTATTATGATTCAACGAAATAAAAACTAGGGTTAAATTAGGATTAAATAATATCACTAATGTTATATATAAACTGTTTTATAAATTATCTAGTCTTTGACCACCAAACAGTTTATTAGGAAATAATACTTATGGCAGCTATAATTTCCAGTTTTCCTATTTAGGATATTTATAGATATTATAATTCTTGCGAATTTTTTCAAAGGTTTATTCACAGAAATAGATATTTAGATACAATTTGTAATATTTTTTAATCAAATGAAACTGTCAGTATTTTCCAATTATTATGGAGTTTATCTAATACCGTTTTACGGAAGTCAAAAGGGAGTGTGTAATTCTGAGGTCTTCATTTCCTGCGGAAACGCTCCGCGAACAGAATGTAAGACGCACTCAAGATAGTTAAAAGTTAAAAGTAAGATTTTATAGGCTCAAAACTTTGACGCTAGAGTAATTTCAGGAAATTATTTCACATTTCAGTATTAAGAAAGTAGTGCAGTCTAAGTGAATGAAATTGGTATGATTTTGTTATATGAAAAAGTTAAGCAGATACACAAAATTAATTATACATTTATACAAGCTGAATTCTTTGCCTTCTGAATATTGATAATTGATAATTAATCCCCAAAGGTTTAAAGCCTTCTATTTCAAGAGAAAAAGCGGTCGTTTAGCTGCGGGACATGAAAAGCGGAGCTTTCCCTAAGATGCGATGGTAAGGAAACCTCACTATAGCAAATCTATCAAGAGAAGAAATTTTGATTTCTTTATATTCAATTCCCTTACGGTTTTAAGAATAGGTAATTATCCATTATCCATTAATGACCTGATATTCTCGACATTGAAACTATAACTTCAATTAACTAATTGGATAAGTTAAAACTACTTAAAATAGAGCAATAAAAAAAATAATGAACATTACTAATAAACTGAGAAATATAATAATTATTCTTTTGATATTTGCTATTTTAAATCTAGGATTAATCTATCAAAAAATCAATGAGATGATAGACGATGAAAGAATTATTAATATTTCCGGAATGGTGAGAGGTGGAGCTCAAAGACTCATCAAAAAAGAGCTGATGGGAAGTAGCACAAATAAAGAAATAATTGTTGAAATTGAGGAGAAGATTCAAGGTTTAATTCATGGTAGCCCAACTTTAAAGATCCCTAAACCAAAAGATCGGACTTTCATCAATGATATGAAAGTAGTGGAACAGAGTTGGATAAAATTAAAGTCAGCTATCGAGATATTTAAACAAGATTCTCAGCAAAAAGATATCCTAATAGAAGCTAGTGAAAACTTCTGGATGGCAGCCGATAAAGCAACATTGACATCTCAAAAATTGGCAGAATCTCAAGTAAAAAGTCTTAAACTTCTTCAGGGATTACTTTTTGGAGTTAACCTGCTTATTTTGGGGGTTATTTCTTTTCAAAGCTATCAAATATCATTGAATATTCTGGCTCGTGAACAAGCAGAGAAAGGAAAGGAAATATCAGAAGCACGGTTCAGAGGTATTGTGGATAATGCTGAGGATGCCATTATTTCTATTGATCAGAATCATCGCATTATTCTCTTTAACCAGGGAGCAGAAAAAATATTTGGCTATGACGTTCAGGAAGTCTTAGGAAAACCCATGAATATACTGCTAGCTCAACATTTGGCTCAGGTTCATACAGGCCATATAGAACAGTTTAGTCACTCAGAGGTGCAAGCACAGGTAATGACTAAACGTCCGAGGGTTTTTGGTTGTCGCAAAGATGGAAGTGAGTTTCCTGCTGAAGTCTCTATTGCTAAGTTGAAGATAAACGATGAAGTTATCTATACTGCTATTCTTCGTGATGTGACTGAGCGTCTTCGCATGCAAGAAAAGTTAGAATACGATGCTTCTCATGATTCACTAACGAATCTTCCTAACCGAGAAATATTTATGAATTGCTTAGAGCGAGCTATTAGTCAAACTAAGCGCAATAAAGAATATTTATTTGCTCTACTTTTCCTTGATCTTGATGATTTCAAAAATATTAATGATAGTTTAGGACATTTAGCTGGTGATGAACTGCTAGTAACTTTTGCCCATCGTTTGCAAATTCTGTTGCGTGCTGGGGACACTTTAGCTCGTTTGGGAGGAGATGAGTTTACGATCCTTTTAGAACCAATCAAGGATATTGAAGACGCGCTCAAGGTTGCCGAGAGAATCCACGCACAATTATTGGCTCCTTTTATTCTTAATAATCAGGAAGTTTTTATTAATACCAGTATTGGTATCACCCTCAGTAAAGATAAGTATAACAAACCAGAAGAAATTCTCCGGGATGCGGATACGGCAATGTATCGTTCTAAAAAATTGGGGAAAGGGGGTTGCATGATTTTTGATGAACAAATGCACCACCTAGCAGTTAATCGGTTGCAATTAGAAACTGAATTAAGAAAGGCTCTAGAACGTCAAGAATTTAGGCTTTACTATCAGCCAATTTTCTCATTAACTACTAATAAGATTTTGGGTTTTGAAGCTTTAATTCGTTGGCAACATCCCCAAAAAGGGTTCATTTCTCCTAGTAAGTTTATTCCTCTAGCAGAAGAAACTGGGTTAATTATTCCTATAGGTTTATGGGTACTAGAAGAAGCTTGTCGTCAACTATCTATTTGGCATCAAAAATTCCCTCATCAAAATTCGCTTACTGCTAGTGTAAATATCTCTAGTCGGCAAATTAGAGACTCAACTATAATAGAAGAAATTGACAGGATTATCAGGGAAACTAATATACCTGCTCAAAGTTTGAAGCAAGAGTTAACTGAAAGCATACTTATGGAAAATATGACCATAGCAACTAACTTTCTCAAGGAGCTTAGACTGAGAGATATTGATGTTTGTTTGGATGATTTTGGCACAGGTTATTCATCTTTGAGTTACTTACATCTGTTTCCTGTTAATGTCTTAAAAATTGACCAATCTTTTGTTAGTCAGATTCAACCAAATGATGAGAAAATAGCTATTATTCGTTCTATCGTTAATTTGGCTCATGATTTGGATATGGATATCATTGCTGAAGGGATTGAAACTAAGTATCAATTGGAAAAACTTAAGGAATTAGGATGCGAAAAAGGACAAGGATATTTGTTCTCAAAACCATTAGAAGCTCAAGCATTAGAAGCTTTATTAATCGGGAATTAGTCTTTATATCATGTCCGGTAGCATCTGTCTTGTATAGGGAAGGTTATTGGAGTTATCAGTTATCAGTGAACCTCCAAGTTTAGTCGGAGGCTTAAAATACTGAGTTATATCAAGTCCGGTAGCATCAGTATTGTAAGTAAGGGTAAGGAAGAAGGAAGAAGTAAGAAGAAAGAAGGCTTAAAAGCTGGAAAAAACTTAAATTTCCTGTACATATTCACCCTAACTTTTACACAAACGATACCAGCGGACATGATATTAAATATTTTTTTATCCACTTAAAAGTGGAGGCTTTAGACCTCCGAATTTGCTAAGGAAGAAGGAAGAAGAAAGAAGCTTTAAGAGAAAGAAAAATCTTACATAAGGTAGGATATTTCCACTTACTCTTAATCTAATTATTTATAGCGTTTCTCAAGCTTATGAAGTACACCTATCTTTAATTTCTTTTTTATTCCCTATTCCCTAAAACCTAGAATTTTGTACCTCATAGCTATGGGGATTGCTATCTATTTATTAATTATGTCCAACCAACTCTACCCATCATCTATAACCTTAAATGTCTTATTAATTGAGGATAATCCAGGAGATGTTTTCCTAATTCTCGAAATGTTAAGATTAGCCAATACAACGAAATTTATTGTAACTCAGGTTGAGCGGTTAGAAGAAGGACTTACACAACTTCAGAAACATAAGTTTGAGGTAATTTTACTGGATTTGAATTTACCCGATAGTCGAGGAATTGAAACAGTTATCTCAATTAACCAACAAGCTCCACATACTCCCATCATTGTACTGACAGTAATTAATAGCAAAGAATTAGGGATAGAAGCGGTTCGGGAAAAAGCACAAGACTTCCTCATCAAAGAACAAGTTAGCACCGCTTTTTTAGTTCGGTCAATTTACTATGCCATTGAACGAAAACACTCAGAAACTGAAATTTTATCACAAAAGCAGCAATTAGAACAACGTATTGCTATACAAATTCAAGAACTAAACCAACTTCAACAAGAACTAAACCACCTTATCCATCAACGTCAAAACATTGAAGAAGAATTACTTTACAATGCTTCCCATGACTCTTTGACAAATTTACAAAATCGTGCTTGGTTTATCGAACAACTATCCCATGTATTAGAAATTGCTAAACGAGATGCAACTTATTTCTTTTCCATATTGCTGATTGATATTAATAGATTTCAGGTCTTAAATGCCAGTTTAGGCTATCCTACTGGAGATCAAATACTCATACAATTCGCTAATTTATTAAAAACTATAATTAGGACTGAAGATTCTGTCGCCCGTTGTGGAGGAGATGAATTTGCTATCTTAGTAGAAAATAGCAAATCTTGTGAGGAAGGAATTCGTCTAGCTCAACGCATTCAAGAAACATTACAATCTCCTTTTCACTTTGATCAACAAGAAGTAATTATCTCGGTTAGTATTGGCATTGTTTGTGATTGTAATGTTTATGAAAGTGGTGAAAATATTTTACGGGATGCTCATTTAGCAATGAGAGAAGCTAAAGAAAGTAGTCAAGTTGATTATGCTATTTTCAACCAAGATATCCACTCTTATACTCTCAAGAGATTAGAGTTGGAACAGGATTTACAACAAAGCTTCAAACGTCAAGAATTTCTCTTGTATTATCAGCCAATTATATCTTTAACAAACCAAAAATTTGTTGGTTTTGAAACATTACTTCGTTGGCAACATACTCAAAAAGGTTTTATTTCTCCAGGGCAGTTTATTCCTATCGCTGAAGAAACAGGATTAATCGTTGAAATTGATGATTGGGTATTCACAAACGCTTGTCTGCAATTAAAAGCTTGGCAGGAAAATTTTCCACAAGCAAGAGATATTGTCCTCAGTATTAATTTATCTGCAAGACAACTCAATGATTCAAGTTTAACGAATAAAATTCAGCAGATTTTGACAAAAACACAAGTTAGTGGGAAAAATATCAAGTTAGAAATTACAGAAACTACTTTGATGGAAAATGCGGTTAAAGCAGTTGAGATTTTATCCGAGTTACAACAATTGAATATTAAGTTAAGTATGGATGATTTTGGCACAGGTTATTCTTCTTTGAGTTATTTACAAAGGTTGCCTCTAAATAGTTTAAAAATTGACCGTTCTTTTGTGAATCAAATGGATAACTCTCAGGAAGATTTAGAAATTGTGCGTGCTATTATTAGCCTAGCACATACATTAGAAATGGAATTAATTGCTGAAGGAATAGAGACTGCTGCACAATTAGATATTCTTCAATCCCTTGGTTGTGAATATGGACAAGGATATTTTTTATCTTATCCCTTAAAGGTAGAAGATGCGACTGCTTATTTTGAGTAATATTAGTTTGATAAATTTTGGCTACAAATATTTAGGTTACTGTTTAGGAGTCAGGAGACAGGAGTCAGGAGTCAGGAGTTAGGAGGGAAGAGAATTTAGAAATATTTGCTAATAGCTGAAGATGAAACATTTTTTTATACCAAATTAAGATCCCCCCGCCCCCCTTAAAAAGCTATGCTTTATAACCTACATTCCGCACGACAAAACGTAGTATAGAAGAAGGAGTCAGGAGACAGGAGACAGGAGACAGAATTCAGGAGAAAATCATAGCTGCCACGATCGATTACTTGATCGAGCAAGTATTTATGCTTAATTATGTACTGGGAATTTGATGAAGAAACAGTAATTGAGATAATTTGCATAGTATAAATACTTACTAAGCTATGGAATTTTAGACTAATTTTCATGTTACAAATTGAAGTGCGGAATGTGGGTTATAAACATCTTTCTTAACATAAAATTTCACACGCATAGAGAAGTTATGTATTTGCTATTCAATGCAGATTTCAGGAGAGTAAACCTATTTAATTAGAGGTTTTTCTCCCCCCACCTACCCATCTCCCTATCAGAAAAGAGTTTTAGAAGTTCCTTATAAGGGATAGCTTAAAAAGGGGGGAGTCTTCAAAGTCCCCTTTTTTAAGGGGGATTTAGGGGGATCTTCATTAATTGATAATTGATAATGGATAATTGATAATTACCTCTGGTTAAAAC
>NZ_JBNHER010000218.1:0-11497 GCF_050015975.1 Dapis purpurea BLCC-M126
CTACGCGTTTCATGTCGCGTAGCGAAACGGCATATCCAATCGACCAAGAGAAAAGAAATAATATTTCCTTATATTCAATCCTCTCGGTTTTAACCAGAGGTAATTATCAATTATCCATTATCAATTATCAATTAATGAACCACATTTTAAAGCTAGACGAGGCACTGCTATGTTTAGACTCAAAGTGATATTTGGAGGTAAGTTACGAAGACGAAGATTGAATAATCAAGCGGTGGAGTTATTTGTACAATGTGCGATTTTCAACCCTATGATACAAAATAGTAAGCCAAAAAGCTAAAAAGTAGAGTTCTAACTTCACATATTCTGTAGGAGGGATTGGTAATCGCAACATTCATTCAACAAAGCCAAAACTCTTGGTCATTAAGAATTTATACCTTTTTGAATAAAAAACTTTACCTGTCTATATTTGATCCTATTTTCTGCTGTTGTTTGGGTGTAAGTGCCACTAAATCACTGCTATTAATTGCGAGCTGATTTTTTTTGTTTCTACAACACCCTTAAAACACTAGGAATACTATCAATAACATCTAATGATTGAATTTCCTCCAATGCTTGCAGGAAATTTCCTTCTCTGACATCATGGGTAACAACAACTATTTCTGCAAGTTTATCTTGTATTCCTGTTTGTACCACAGATTCTAAACTGACATCATGCTTACCGAAACAAGTACCAAGTTTACCAATGACACCAGGATTATCTTTGGTGAGGAAACGGGCATAAAATCTGGTGACAAGTTCTGTCATCATTGCTGTTTCACAATAGTGTTGGTGGGTGCAACTTAATAACGGGTGAGGAATTGGTTCGGTTTCAGTTTGCAGGATGGCAGCAATACTCAGAATATCAGAAACTACTGCACTCGCAGTTGGACCAGAACCGGCACCAGGACCAAAAAACATCACTTGTCCGATGGGTTCTCCTTCGATGAGAATGGCATTGTAAACATCGTTGATACTGGCGAGAGGGTGAGTTTTGGGAACTAGAGTAGGATGTACTCTCAGTTCTAGTTTGTCTGCGGTAGAGTTAATACTGTTGGGGTCACACTTGGCGATCGCTAATAATTTAATTACGAAGTCTAGTCTATCAGCGTAGGCAATATCTGCTGCCGTTACTTGACGAATGCCTTCGCAGTGAATATCTTCTAATTTTATTCGACCACTAAAAGCAAGGGAAGCAAGAATAGCGATTTTATCTTTAGCGTCCAACCCTTCCACATCTGCAGTAGGATCTGCTTCTGCGTAACCTAACTTTTGAGCATCCGCGAGAACATCTGCAAAGTCTGCTCCCTCTTTTTGCATTCTGGTAAGGATATAGTTAGTAGTTCCGTTGACGATACCAATAACAGAATGAATACGATTAACTCCCAGAGATTCTTTGAGAGGTTGAATTACTGGGATACCCCCACCCACTGCTGCTTCTAACATGACGTAAACACCTTTTTTGTTAGCTGCCTCAAAAATTTCTGGACCGTAGCGAGAAATTACAGCTTTGTTAGCAGTTACTATATGTTTACCATGTTCGATAGCTTTGAGAATCAGACTCCTTGCTGGTTCCAACCCACCGATGAGTTCTATTATTATGTCTACATCTGGGTCAGTAGCGATCGCTTCTAAATCTGTTGTTAAAATCTCTGGAGATAAATTAATATCTCTAGTTTTGGATATATCGCGCACTCCCACTCGGTATATCTCCAGTTCCTGAATTAAAGGATGGCGACCTTGTGGGGATAGCAAAATTTTTGCTGTCCCTGTACCGACTGTACCTAATCCCAACAAACCGATTTTGAATCCCACGATTGTTAACCCTTACTGAATTAAATTTTTTGAGCAAAGTTCGGCTATAATAGCTGAATATTATTTAATATTAACAGATAAGTTGAACAAAAAAATAGTTTCTCCTAGAAAAATATTATCTCTAGTTAAATATTTATTATTCAAATAGTAGGTTATTTTAATTATTAGTTATCAATTATTAATACAGAGGCTTGAGAGCTTATTTTTTGGTTAGTAGTACAAGTAAGTAGTAGGGCAGAGGTTTAAATAGATTTAATCTTGTGGTAAAATTTTTCGGTAAAAAAAATTTTGATTTAAAGCCTCCCCTTTTACAGCGCTTTTCAGTTGAGTAGACCACAAAACTGTTGTAGGAGTAATGAGTAAGGAGTAATGAGTAATGAGTCAGTATCATTGTGGTTTATTCATATGAAAACCGCTGTAAGGGGATAATAAATAAAAATTTTCATGATTAGTCAATCCTCTCCTTGAAAAGAAGAGGTAATTATTAATTATTAATTATTAATTGTTGAAGCCCTTATCCGAACATGATATGACTCTAAGAATTTAGGATTGCTATATTATAGTTGAATGTGTTGTCAAAATTAATTTGAGATTTTTTAATGAATCAACTTAACTTAAATAATTACAAACAAGAAATAGCAGACTTATATACTAGAAGAAGCGAGGGATATGATAATAGTCATTGGCACTGGAGAATTGCCAATCATTTAGTTGAATATGGACAAGTAAATCCCGGTCAAAAAATTTTAGATATTGCTACAGGAACTGGTCATTGTGCTATTGCAGCAGCTAAATTAATGGGTAAAACAGGAAAAGTAATTGGGATTGATATTGCACCTGGAATGATTATTCAAGCCCAAAATAAAGTTCAAACTCTCAGTCTGAATAATCTAGAATTTTTACTAGCTGATGCTGAAAATATTGATTTTCCAGCAAATCATTTTGAACGGATTTTTTGTGCATCTGCATTTATTTGGATGTCCGATCTAGTTAAGTCTCTGCTTCTTTGGCGTAAATTTCTCAAACCAGGAGGTATTCTAGGAATTCAAGCTTTTGCTGAAACTGCTTTTGTTGGTGGAGTTATTACACAAAATATTCTTGAAAAATATGGTATTTCATATTTGATGAGTAAACCAACTGGAACAGTTGAAAAATGTCAATCCCTGCTTGAGAAAGCGAATTATGAGTTAATTAAAATTAAAGTTGAACAAGATGGTAATTATATTAGTTTAGAGAAAGCACAAAAAATGTGGTCTGGAACTTCTCATCCTGCACCAGGGCAATACCCTCACCCTTTATCAGAGCTTTCAACAGAGCAATTGAAACAAGCTAAACTAGAGTTTGAAAATGAATTAAAAGTGTTACAAACTGACCAAGGCATCTGGAATGATATAACGACTTTTTACATATATGGTCGCAAACCAATGATTGAGGAAGGGAATTCAAATGACTCAAAATACAAATATCAAAATATCGGCAATTAGAGGTTCATTGCTACTCCCCACTCCCCTACTCCCTAATCCCTACTCCCTACTCCCTGACTAAAAGGTAAATCTTCATTAATTCTATCCATTTCTAGTTGCTCCATTTCATTCACTTGCCCAATGTAAGATAAAAAGATTTTTGACAAACGATTATGATAAAATCTGTGCATACTATGGTTAGGTGTAGCAGGAAAACCACGACGTTTTTTATGTCTTCCTCCAGCACCAGGGTCAAAAGTCTTAACACCATTCTCAATTGCCCATTCTATCGGTGCATAATAACAAGCATCAAAATGTAAACAGTCTATTTCATAATTACTACCCCAGTAACGTCCATAAAGGCGATCGCCCTTAGTAATACAAAATGACATTCCTACTGGCAACCTATCATCTTCTTCACTATAACCTGCGACAAATAATACCCGATGGCGAAAGTCGTGATGTAACTGTTCAAAAAATCGCTTCGTCAAATATTTACTACCCCACCAACCAAACTTATCGCAGGTACTCTCGTAAAAACTGTACATCTTGGAAAACAGAGCTTTAGGTATCTCATCCCCAGTGAAAGTCTGCATTTGTAAACCAGCTTTTCCTACTGCTTTACGTTCCCGCTTAATATTACGACGTTGGTTAGCATTAAATACCTTCAGGTAGTCGTCAAAAGTTTGATAACCATGATTTTGCCAAATGTAGCTATGATGGAGCCAATTGGTAAAACCATTACGTTTGATAATGGGATGCCATTCTGGATCGACATAGAGAAAATGACATCCAGAAATATTGTGGCGATCGCAAAAATGGTCAATCTCACTGACCATCATACCCGTTATTTCATCCTCATCTTCCCCAGGAGCAATCAAAAATCTATACCCCTCAGCAGGAGTAAAAGGTGACATTCCCAATAACTTCGGGTAATATTCAATACCTATACGATAGGCGACTTCGGCCCATTGATGGTCAAAGACAAATTCACCTTGACTGTGCCCCTTGATATATAGTGGTGCTGCTGCTATTAGTTGTCTGTCTCGCCATACTGTTAAATGTTGGGGTAGCCATCCACTTCTACCACCCACACTACCAGATTTTTCCATATTGTGCAGCCAGTCCCATTCTAAGAAAGGAGTTTTTAAAGGTTGGGCCAGAGCATCCCACTCTGGTTTGGGGACTTCTGCAATTTTACCAATCCAGGCTAGAGAATATTGAGGTTTACGCTGTTGGATCATATTTAATTCTTATAAGCTGATTCAGATATCTAAGTTAATCTATTATTTACTGAGTTGACATCTGAAGTCAGAAGTCAGAAGTCAGAAGTCAAAAGTTAAAATAAATATGTCTGATTTATACATTATAAATCTAGGAATTTCATACCTAAAATCAGCAACGCCATTATTTGAAACTCTAGTTTATATAAAATCTGGTAGTATCAGTATAATAAAACAGAACAGAAACCGAGTTTGTATGAGAGATGTTGGTATGAATGAGATATCTAATAGACATCTCCAAAAATCAAAAATAAAATCAATTATCCCACATAAATCATTAATTATTTTTCCCTACTCCCTGCTCCCTACTCCCTCTTTTCTGGAGATATCTAATAGAAACCCGGTTTCTTTATAAGTATCAAAAAGTTATAGCAGTCAAAGCAAAAGTTAGGACAGTTATAAATCCTGAAACCCTTTGATGGTGGGCTGTTCCCTATTCCCTATTCCCTATTCCCTATTCCTTATTCCCTAGCGCTATAGGGATAAATTCAAAGAGCATAACAAGACCCGATTATTTCCAGAATCAGCAATAATAGCAGTGTTACCACAAACAGAAATCTCATAAGGCCAACACAAACTTTGCCGAGTCGGATGCAAACTCAAAGCATTTTCAGCTTTACTTTTAAAATCAGGTTGACCACTCAATGCTATCGCCGGAGTTCCCATTCCCAGAACATCCCGCCAACCCAACAACCGAGAATTAGCAGTATCAGCAACAATCAACCATTCACCAACCGCAGTCACACCATAAGGCATACTCAGACTAACAGCAGAAGGAAAATAAACCCCCTGATTTAACTGTACTGTATCAAATTGAGATTGACCAACAACGACATAACAAGGTTGATTATTCTCAGTGGGGATACCATCCCAGATCATCACCCGGTTATTGCCAGCATCCGTCACAACCAAACGTTCGCCCCAAAAAGTAATCGCATGAGGCCAACGCATACTTGCTGCCGTTGCCTCTCCTCCACCATTTTCATCCCGACAATTCATGTTGGCTTGCCCCAAAACCAGATCGGCAGCTTGCGCGTTAACCTCTGGTAAATTTTCCCACATCAACACCCGACGGTTGCCCGTATCTGCTACCCAAAGTTTACCTTGATGACAGATAACACCATAAGGCCAGTGCATTCGATCAGCAGCGGTTTCCGACTTGCCTCGGTTGGGTTCATTTTCTGAAAAATTTGCTTGACCTAAAACGATATCAGCAGGAACATTATTATCTTCCGGTAGTTGTTTCCAAATTAACACCCGATGATTCCAAGCATCTGCCACCGCCAACCCTTCCCCATAAGCACAAATACCAGTGGGAACGCTAACGGTTGCCGCTGTTGTTTGACCATTGGCGTTTTGTCCCTCTTGAGAAAAGTCTGGTTGTCCGATAACCCAGTCGGCTGGTTGTCCATCAGTTTCAGGGCGTTGTCGCCATCCCAATAACCGATGATGTCCGGTATCAGCTACCCATAACGGGCCTGTTTCGGAGATGAGGCAAGCGCCACGGGGTCCGAACATTGTTGTTGTACTGGGTTTGAGTGGTACAACTAAAGAATCGGAGGATACTGCACCAAGAATGATTTCTGCACCGTTAGGGTTGAGAATATCTAGGTTTATTTCTGGGTTTTCATGGGGGTAGATTTTAGGGGATGCTTTCATGGAATTTTAAGATTTTGAGTTTCAGGTTTCTGATGGATTAGTATTTCAGTATACACCAATTCTATTTTATCAATAAAATAAATTATTGAAAACGCATGATTTTTGTCACTCCAAACCTCCAGTAACTAGTAGTAGTGGATTGTTTCACCTAAAATAGTGCATTAGCTTTTCTCATAATCACCCCATCCCCTCATTTTCTAATGCAACATTTAAGATCAAACAGTGCAGTAGGGTGCGTCAAGACGGATTACTGAATCCTTTTCATAGTCTGAATTTAAGCCGTCTAACACACCCTACAATTTTGCACAAAATTAGCTGTGTCAGTCCACTACAAGTTTTCCTTTTTTATAGTCCCATATCAACAAAAATAAATTATTGAAAACGCATAATTGCCTTCCTCTAGATGGTTAAGTAACTAGAACGAATAAATTAGGAGTGAAACAAAAATGACTAAACAATCTTTTGAAGACTTGGTTATAAATAATAGTGCAAAAGCTGGCGGAGACATTGCTAAATTAAATGATAGACAGGCAATTCTTAAATTTAGTATGGATTCTGGAATAGAGCAAAGACTTTATATCACTAAATATGATTCTATTCTGAAATTTTCTGTTCCTAGTGCTGCTGTATTTGATTCTTTAGAGGAGATTCCACATATTGTTTCTAGCATCTTATTAACAAAAAATGCTGCATACAAACTGGGGGAATGGTGTGTGGAAAAAAATCAGGGTAAGGTAGTTTATTCTATCATGCACAATGTAGATATGAACTTTATTGATTCAGGTTATTTTGTGAATTTAGTACATTTTCTAATTTCAGAATGTGATAAGTTTGATGGTTTTTTAGTGGAGGCAGAAGTAGGGTGTGCAAATCTAAATAGATTAACTGGTTAACTGTGAATAAAACAATCAGTATTTGCTCATTCTACTGTAACATCTAGACCAAAACTGTGGGTAAGTTTGAGCATAATTAAGACCTATCTCTCTCCTATCTCCTACAAGGAGAGGGGAGAGAGATATTCCTCCTTCCCTTGCAGGGAAGGAGGTTAGGAGGTTAGGTTTTTTTACCCACAATTTTAGCCTAGACACGCTACTACTAACTCTTAATTTGACCAATCAATAAGCTCGTAGGGACATTCTATGGAAAATCCCTGCAATATGAGCTATGAAATTTGAGATTTTGCCAAAACTGCATTTTTTGGCATCGAATTATAGAAGTAATTACTAAAGACACACAAGAGAATTGATGTGGCCTAATTTTTGCTTTTTTGTCCTAAAATTTTAGTAGTAATATGATAAAAGCACTATTAAAAAGTCAACAGCAATACACAATGAATCGAAAACCGGAAGACTTGAGTCAGTTATTCAAGGACATCCTTAGTGATGAATCTGATACTCACAATAGAGCCAGAAATAAGTTGTCAACATGGCTCTGGCAACATCCGAAAATTGGTTTAGTAGTTAAGAAGAGTTTTTCTCAGACTAATTTTGATGACTCAAATGAATTTTATGATAATTCCCTACAGGAAACATTCTTAAAGTTTGACAAAATTCTTACAAATTTTTGTAGGAAAAATCAAATTACTCTCGATCAACTAGATAATATTTCTGATGATCAGCTTGGTAATCTTTTCATTTGTTACTTTAATCGTGCCCACTACAATACAGCTTGCAATTTATATCGTCAATGGCAAAGCAAAAGTCAAGTTGATGGGCAGATTATTGTCAGTTTAGACCAACGGAAAAATGATGTTGATGGTCAAGAATATTCAACGGTGGGTGAGAAGATAAAAGACCATAAAAACTTAAACGATTTAGATAATTTTAATCTAGGCGATCTTTCTCAGGAAACTATAGATAATTTACCTATTTTTGGTGGTTCTATAGATAAGTTGCGCAACTGTACTAAAAAAGTTGACTGCTGGGAATTTTTACTGCTGAAATGTCGAGGTTATACAGAAACAGAAATTGCTAATAAAATAGGTGTTAATCAATCTACTGTTAATCGAAATTGGAAGAATAAATGCCTCAAATGTATAGAGCAAATTATTGCAGAAAATAATTCAAGTTATTCCCGAAAATAATATTGAATAAGTTAGTCATAAATCCTGGTTAATATTCCAGTCTGTAGTTCCATGAAACGTCCCTATCTATACCTTTTTTGAATGAATTGTCAATCTATAATTATTAACTTCAACTATGAATAACATCACCGAATCATTGATTTTTAGAGTTCCGTTATCTCCAGAAAGTTATGCTATAGCTGAACAATTTGCAAAACAACAACTTTCTCAACAACGGGCAAAAGAAGTTTATCTAAATACTCTGGCAGTATATATCGGGCGAGATTTTCTCGATGGCTTAGATTTTGATACAAACTTAGAAAATGCTGACTGTTTTAATCCTCTTTGGCGGATGGCTGAGGATGTCGCAGATGTAATTATTCCCGATTTGGGAGTAATAGAATTTCGTCGGGTTTTACCAGGAGAAATAAGTTTTTTAATTCCTGAATTTGTCAGAGAAAATAGACTGGTTTATGTGGCTGTTGGTTTTGATGAATCTTTGGATTTTGGGGATATTTTAGGATTTATTTGTTTGAGCGATTTAACTGAATCTGATGGTTATGTTTCTCTGGAAATGTTACAACCTGCTGAAAATTTATTGGATTATTTAATGCAGTTAGAAGCGGGTAGGGATTTTTTGCTTAGTGATGATCCCTTAGCTGTGGAATTTCGGAATGTTGTGGAGGCGGAAACCCAGGAAAAATCTTTGGGTTTAATGGCAGCAGCATTGGAGGCAATTTATCGTCAATCTCCTGATGATGGGGGTAACTGGCGCGGTAAAGGGGGAAAGGTATTGGCGGGTGATTTGCCCGCCGTCGGTAAAGTTATGGAAGAAGGAATGGCTATTTCTACCAGAGATGAGGTAGGGGAACCTGTGGCAGAAATTAAGTCGGTGTCGCGCACTACTCAAAAGTTGGCTAAAAAACTTTTGGGTAAACTGGCAGAGATTTGGCACGAGGAAGAGACCTAACCCCCCGACCCCCTTCCCTGCAAGGGAAGGGGGGGAATATCTTTCTCCCCTCTCCTTGTAGGAGAGGGGTTGGAGGAGAGGTTTGAGAATTGTGGACGGGAGTAAGGGGAGAATTATAGATGGGAGCAAGATGCTCCCACTGCCTATCCCTGATGCACTTAGGAAGAATACCCACAATTGTCATTGCGAGGGGGGAATATTTGATATCAACTCTGGTATGACACAGTTAACACCCCCGAAGCAATCTCTCACAGGCGATCGCTTTAATTGTCAAAAATAATGGGCGGGAGCAAGATGCTCCCACTGCTAATAATTGATCGTCTAATCCAGCAAGCAAATTTTCCAGTAAGCGATCGCCTCTATATAGAGATTTTAATTGCAGCAAGAGAGAATCAAATTATTCAGATTAAACAAAAATAACATGAACGAACAACGTCTAACAGAATACACAGAACTAATTCACGAACTCCTAGAATGTCCCGAAGGTGAAGAGATAGACATTCTCCAAAACCATGAACACCTCATAGATGAAGGATTAATCGCTGTAATACAGCAATATGCCAGATTTCTGGCAGGGGAAGAGCTAAACATTCCCCAAAACCATGAACACCTCATAGATGAAGGATTAATCGCCGTAATGCAGAAATGTGCCGAAGTTCTATTTCTGCTAGAAGTTGACAGCGAACGGCTAATGAATATGGCTCAAGAATTAACGCAATGGTTAAATCAATCGCAAAATCCTATTTCTTACACCATCCTACTGCAACAACTACTACAAGCAGAATTAGAAATTTACAACGGTAAAGCAAACAAAAGCATCGTCTACCACATCCTAAACAATAACCGATACCTCCTCAATGAAAACCTCGCCCACATCCTCCCACAATACGCATCCAACCTCATTAGCAACAACTCTCCTGAAACTACGGATAATACTGTTGCATTAATCGCAAACCTGAGTTTTCATATTTGGGAGTTTCCTAGGGGAAACAGAAAAGCACAAATAGAAATAGCGATCGCTGGATATCTATTCACCCTCAGTCACCATGAAGAAAACACCAAAGATTGGGCCATGACTCAATACAACCTAGAATTAGCCTACCGTCAGAGAATCAAAGGCAATAAAGCCGAGAATATAGAAACTGCCATTACCTGCGGCCAAGCTACTTTGAGAGTATTCACCGAATCTGCCTATCCCCAAGATTGGGCTATGACTCAAAACAATCTAGGATTAGCCTACAAAAACAGAATCAAAGGTAACAAAGCCGAGAACATAGAATCTGCCATTGCTTACTACCAAGGTGCTTTGAGAGTATTCACCAAATCTGACTATCCCCAAGATTGGGCCAAGACTCAAAGCAACCTAGCTATAGCCTACCGTCAGAGAATCAAAGGTAACAAAGCCGAGAACATAGAATCTGCCATTGCCTGCTACCAAGCTGCTTTGAGAGTATTCACCGAATCTGCCTATCCCCAAGATTGGGCCAAGACTCAAAGTAACCTAGCTATAGCCTACCGTCAGAGAATCAAAGGTAACAAAGCCGAGAATATAGAAACTGCCATTGCCTACTACCAAGCTGCTTTGAGAGTATTCACCGAATCTGACTATCCCCAAGATCGGGCTATGACTCAAAACAGCCTAGGATCAGCCTACAAAAACAGAATCAAAGGTAACAAAGCCGACAACATAGAATCTGCCATTAAATGCTACCAAAATGCAGATTCGTCTTATCCCTTTCCCCCCGCCTCTCCCCGAGATTGGGCAATGATTAAAAGCAACCTAGGATTAGCCTACTGTCAGAGAATCGAAGGTAACAAAGCCGACAACATAGAATATGCCATTGAATGCTACAAACCAGCTTTGATAGTATTCACCGAATCTGCCTATCCTCAAGATTGGGCAATGATTCAACACAACCTAGGATTAGCCTACTACAGCGTAGGACCTCGTGAAGTTTCATACGCCCCACTTGCAATGACTCAAAACAACCTAGAATTAGCCTACCCTAACAGAGTCGGTAACACAGCCGAAAACATAGAATCTGCCATTAAATACTACCAAGCTGCTTTGAGAGTGAGAACTTTCTCTTCCTATCCCCAAGATTGGGCAATGACTCAACACAACCTAGGATTAGCCTACTGCCAGAGAATCAAAGGTAACAAAGCCGACAACATAGAATCTGCCATTAAATGCTACCAAGCTGCTTTGAGAGTGAGAACTTTCTCTTCCTATCCCCAAGATTGGGCA
>NZ_JBNHER010000218.1:11597-12366 GCF_050015975.1 Dapis purpurea BLCC-M126
ATGACTCAACACAACCTAGGTATTGCCTACTATCAGAGAATCAAAGGTAACAAAGCTGAGAATATAGAGACTGCCATTGCCTGCTACCAAACTGCTTTGAGAGTGAGAACCTTCTCTGCCTATCCCCAAGATTGGGCAATGACTCAAAAAAGCCTAGGAACAGCCTACTCTAGTAGAATCAAAGGTAACAAAGCCGAAAACATAGAATCTGCCATTGCCTGCTACCAAAATGCTTTGAGAGTATATACTGAATCTGACTACCCTCAAAGTTGGGCAATGACTCAAAGCAACCTAGGATTAGCCTATTCTAGTAGAATCAAAGGTAACAAAGCCGAAAACATAGAATCTGCTATTGCCTGCTACCAAGCTGCTTTGAGAGTGAGATCCTTCTCTACCTCTGGCAAAGAAGAGGAAATGACTGAACACAACCTAGGATTAGCCTACTATGCTAGAATCAAAGGTAACAACACTGAACACAACCTAGGATTAGCCTACTATAGTAGAATCAAAGGTAACAAAGCCGAAAACATAGAATCTGCCATTAAATACTACCAAGATGCTTTGAGGCTTGCCATTGGCAGAGAAGGGGCAATGACTGAACTCAACCTAGGTATAGCCTGCTATAGTAGAATTAAAGGTAACAAAGCCGAAAACATAGAATCTGCCATTAAATACTACCAATATGCTTTGACAGTATATACTGAATCAGCCTATCCCCAAGATTGGGCTATGATTCAACACAACCTAGGATTAGCCTACTATAGTAGAA
>NZ_JBNHER010000219.1:0-58489 GCF_050015975.1 Dapis purpurea BLCC-M126
CTCCTAACTCCTAGCTAACGCGCATATTTATAAAGATACGCTTAGGGGTTCTATACAAAAGTTAGGAAGAATTAGGCGATCGCTTACCACGGACTACCAATCATTGTAAAACTAGCCCAATAATAAGGATGAGATAAATCCTCTGTCTTTAAACGAAGTGCTAAGGTCTTTGATACCGAACTATCTCCACGAGTGGAGTGTAGCAAACCTGCTTCAATCTCAACCTTCCCACGCAACAAAGCCAACTGCGCCTTTCTCAAAGCTTCTGCTTTAATCGAACTTGACTTTAAGTTACGGTAAAACTCAATCATTAACCTCAAAGTTCCCACATCGCTAACTTGCCACAAACTTGCTAAGGCTGACTTGACTCCAGCTTGATGAGCTAACCCAGCAAATCCCATTTCAGTGTCTAATGTATTTCCCAAACCTGTTTCACAGGCACTCAAAACCAACAACTCTACCTGGGGTTGTTTGTACCACTCTAAATCTCGGAGTTCTTTCAGAGGTAACTTTCGATCCCAAAACTGAATGTACGGAGGATTTTCGGCAGAGAAATTGGCATGAGTAGCTATATGAATAATTTTAAATTTTTGTTGGTTCCGCTTTTTCTGAATATTCTCTAAGGTAAAAGATTGATTGAGTAAAACTTCCCCTGACCATAATTTCTCTGTAATAGTTAAAATTTCAGTTGGAACACTAGGTAGAGTAGGTTTGTCTACAAATTCCGACATTCCCATTGCCAAAACTTCAGCATTTTCAAGCCCCTCATAACTGGCATTGGTTAGACTCAAACTAGGAATTAGACTAAAATTATAATTCTCAATCAAAAAATTTTGTCCGTCATACAAGGCAGCTAAAGGAATTGAACGTAACTCTTCATCTAAATAAAATAAGAGAGTATTGATACCAGCCTCTTTTAAGTCAGCTTCTAGGGGAGCAATTAACCAATTATATAGTTGGCGAGCTGCTGGCCATCCTGTTGTTCTGGGATCGCTCACTTCCATATAAAATTCTTTTGCAATTCGACGCAGTTTGTTCGCTTCTACATCTCGAATACTTTTGACAATTGGTTTACCATCTGGCAAAACCAACATTAGAGTTAGTCCGCTTGTAAAATTATTTAGTTCGACACCTTCAATTTGTTCAGTTAATTGGTTTGGATGAGTAATCACATAAATCGCAGCAGGTTTTTGTTTGGTTTGAGCTTCAATTTGACTAAAACTTTCTCGAATACTAGCTTCGGTTAAAATTTGTGCTGTTGGAAGTTCAGTATTAGTAGATAAAAGAGACTGCACAACTGGATAATTCCCGATTGACTCAGAGTCAGTTTCAGCACCAGATAGTCTTGGTAAGGATAGTTCTGATTCCGCAGATAATCTAATTTCACGATCATTAAAAGGTGCAACTGGAACAGGTCTAATTTCTAGAATATTAGCTGTATCTGATGGAGAAACTTGTCTCAATGAAGAAGGTTCCAACTCAAAGCTAGAACTTTCTAATGACCAACTTTCCCTGCCATCTTTTTTTCGTCCTGAGCGACGACTAGAGTATTTCGTTCCAAATCGTTCTGGAACTTCTAGAGCAATAGACTCAGTTTCTGGAATATCAATCCTATTATTAGACTGATTCTTAGACTTGTCTGAAGAAAGAGATTCTCTAGATAAGGTTTCCTGATAAATATGGGGTAGAAAGGAAACTCTATTATTATTGTTATAAGTTTCTACAGTTTCAGAAGCAATTTTGCCTCGGTGTATATCTCTGTTAAAATTTTCTGAATTGGTAAGTTCAATTGTGCCGTTTTCTGTGATCTGAACATTTGTTGCGTGTTCTTGAGTTCCACCCGTGAGAATTTGTGGCAAAGCTACGATGGGTAAAGCTGGATTTTGCAAAATTGTCTGAGCTGGTACTTCTAAATTCAACAGATTTCCATTTTGCCTAATCTGAACCCAACCATTTTCCGGTGCTATTACTGTATCCACATTACCCTTGGGAGCATCAAGCCTTCCTAAATTGACAACATACTTTCCTGCTAACCCAATGGTTTGTCCGTCTCTTACTCTTAGATTTCCTTGATTAATGATTGTGCCTGATGCTCCTGAGAAAACAAACCCACTAGGAGAGCCTACTAATTGTGAGTAGTTGTTTGGTGCAAAAGTATCAAAGCGAGAGAAAGGAATGCCATTGATATTATTTCCGAAACCAATTCCAGTTGATGTTGTCGCGAAAAATGAAGCAGGTACATCTAAACGAGCATTGGAGCCAAAGATTATTCCCGCAGGATTCATCAAAAATAAATTAGCATTACTTCCTGTAACCCGAATCATCCCATCAATTTGAGAAATATTTCCTCCCCTAACCCTTGTCAAAATATTCTGTGTTTCTGGCGTTGAAATAAAATTAACACTTTGTCCAGTATTCAAGTTAAACTGTTCAAAACTGTGGAATAAATTAGCTCGATCTGCCGAACGACTCCCTCCCCGAATATCAAAAGTTTGTGAATTTGGAGTTTGAGATGTGGGAGTAACAACTGTTCCTGTTCCATCTACAGACGGGATAATTTGGGCAACAGTCATTAATGGGAAAATTAAAATAGTTACTCCAGTCAAAGCAGCTATTTTTGATAATTGATTCATCATCAAATTATGAATAAGTTATACCATTTCACGTTCACGGAAGTCAAAAGTCAAAAGTAAGATTTTAAAGGCTCAAAACTTTAACACTATAGTAATTTCAGGAAATTACAGCACTTCCCACTCTTATGAGATACACGTTTAGCAGGCAATATTCCGACACCACAAGAGTTTTACTATTCCAACTTGTACTTCATTTGTCCCAAATCTGCTGTATTTCACATCTAAAGTTTGAAACTATTTGTGACATCTCTAAAGTGAATTGGTATTACTAATTTAACTTTTCTACCAACGACTTTAACTCTTTTCCACGTTCGGATTCGCCTAACTTTTCATAACGATTATAAGCCAAATTTAACCAGTAAATAGCATCTTCCTTACTGCCTAAAGTCGCATAAACTTCTCCTAAAGCAGCCTCAACTTCCGCCTTTCCTCCAACATCATCAACTCCTATCAATTTTGCTGACTGTAAGTAGTAATCTTTGGCTAACTGAGGTAATTGAATCTGCTGATATATTTCACCTAACATTTGATAAATGGCTGAGGTAGAATTTCCTGACTCTATAAAAGATTTTAAAATGGCGATCGCTTCTACATTCAAACGCTTTTGTTGGTAAAATTCTGCGAGAGTTAATACCCGTCCTTCACCATCTAATTTTTGAGTTAGTTCCTCACTTTTTGCTATAATTTCTTGCTGTTGAGATTGTGACATTACAGCAAATCCTATTCCCAAATCATCTTGTTTAGAAAAAGGCGACTCTTCATCAATAGAAGAAACTTCTGTGTCACTATGAATAATAACTGTATATCTAACACCTGTTTTTAAAGGAATTTTCCCTGAATAAAGCACTTGATTTTCACTAACTTCTGTTTCCCAAATATATTCTGACGGACTTTTAATTATCACACTATAACGAGTTGCATCTGGCACAGGATTCCAAGCTAAAATCAAAGGTTTATCTGGTAATAATAAAGTGTGGCGTGGACTAATAAGATAGGGGATTTTATCAGTAATTGCTACTTGATTAATTCCACGAGTAGCATCAAAAGGGACACATCCATCTGGAGTTTCAATACATTGTGATTTAGCCTGTAAACAGCCATCAATTGTTTGAGATATTGTATTTTTGGGTACGTTCCATGTTTTCCAATTTGCATAACAAATTGCTCTTAAATTTGCTTGAGATGTAAGTTTTATTCTATCTTTTGCATATAGTTCTGTTCCGACAAAAACTGGGTAATATTCTGACCAATTATGACGCTTTAAAAATACTTTTCCATCTGCTTCAATAATTCGCCCAACTGGAGATTGATTAACTTTTGTCGTAGCATTAGCTGGTTTAATTGCAATCTTATTTTTAAAATTTATTACACCATCAACTGAAATCAAAAACATGATACTTAGTAGAGCAAAAAATATTTTAAATTTCATAGTTTTTCTCCTTCCATTTGTAAACGTTGGCGGACTAAATTTTTCCATGTATTAGTTTCAGGATTTTGAGTAGATTTAAGATTAATACAATTTTGCCTAACTTTTGTTAAACTGTCTATATCTGTGGGAACTTTCTCTAATACCTGTGCCAATAAACATTGTGCAGGAACATTTTCAGCATTGAATTTAATTGCTTTTTTTAAATGAGATTGAGCTTGGGAGTAATTTAATTTCTGAAAATAAGCCCAACCAAGATTTTTATGTAAATTTGATTCTATCCCTTGAGTTAAATTATCAGGATATTTTTGCCGTAGTTCAGACATGATTTGCAAGCCAAGAGTCAGATTTTTAATTGCTATTTTACTATTTCCATCTAGCCAAATTTGGAGACGGGATAAATTATTAATTGCTGAAACTTGTACATAATTATTATTTCGGTAAACAGCAGAATTTATTGCCTGTTGATATTCAGTTTTAGCACAACCAAAATCTTGTCTAGTTTCACAAATCAATCCCAACTGTAGATAAGAAGCTGCATTTTTATGGTTAAATTGTAGAGCAAGTTGATAATAAAATTCAGCTCTGCCTAAATTACTATTTTGATACTGTTCAAATCCTATATTTGTCAGATTTTTATCAATGGTTGGAAAAATATAGGTTTGGATTAAAACAGGAATTTTTGGCAAAAGAAAACCTAATCCCATAAATCCCATGAACATCAGAAGGAAAAACTGCAAATAAGCTGTAATTTGTGTTGGCGATCTAGTTTGTTCGGAAATTATTTGTGATAATTCTTTGGATTTTTTCAGAATAAATCGTGTATGTTTAGGTCGCCGTTGTGAAACAGGATTCATTAATTCATCAATAAAATCAGCCAGTAGAGGTGAAATTTGAGGAGCATAATTTCTCCAAATAATTTTGCCAGTTTTTCTCTCAGTTGGAAAATTCATGGGAGACTGGCCTGTAAGTAAATGAACAAAAGTACGACCTAATGCAAAAAAATCAGATTGTAAAACAGCTTCTCCAGTCATTTGTTCTGGTGCAGCATATCCTAAAGAACCGATCTTTGTTGTTCCCCAATCTCCTACTCCAACTGTGCCAAAATCAATAACAGTTAATTGTCCGTTTGGTCTCAAAATTAAATTAGAAGGTTTTAAATCTCGATGAAGTAAGTTTTGACTGTGAAGCTGATCTAAAATTTCTGTAATTTGTTGTAACCAATCTAAAGCTTCATCTTGATAAATTTTCCCATGATTAATTAACCACTCCTCTAAATTTTCTCCTTCAATTTTTTCCATCACTAAACAATGGAGTTGTTTAGAACTTTTATGAGCTGAAACTGTAAAATAACCATCTGGTTCAACCCGAGGAATGCCAGGATGACGCAACCACATTAATACCCTTGCTTCTTGTTTGAATAATCGAACTAAATCAGGATTATTGTTATATTTCAAAACTTTTAAAACTTTCAAACTTCCCCAATCTTCTAAACCAGTTCCCCAATCTTCTACTTCAAAAATTTCTGTAGGATGTGCAGGTTGTGGTTGCCGCAAAGGTCGAACAATCCTATAGCGATTTTCAATCAACAATTCAGTGCCACAAGCTTGACAAAAATCAAGCTCTTCTGGATTTTGACGATTCTGACATTGAGGATTGATACAGTAATTCATAATATAAGGGAATAGGTAGTAGGGAGTAGGGTATAGAAAATATAGCAATCCTATTTCAGTTGTAATATTTTGGTGGTAGTTAAGAGTCAGGAGTCAGGTCTCAAAAATAATACAAGAGGACTTAATATATTTCCTTCTTGCTTCCTTCTTCTTGCTTCTTACTTCTTGCTTCTTCCTCCTTCTTTATTGAATTGCACTAATAATATTTTCCAGATTTTGGGTGATATATTCTCCCTGAAAAAATTGTTCTTGTAAATTTGATAAACTTTCTTCTAAACGTTTAATTGCTAGATTTAAACCTCTAGTATTGGTAAATAATCTCGACTTCAATCGATTCATAACTAAATCTAGAATAGAATAATGTTTTTTACTATTCTCAGAAGTTTTTAGGGGATAAAGTTTCAACAAACGAATACCTTCCAAATCTTGATTTTTAATCAATCCCACTAACTCTTCATCCACTTGACAAACAAATTGTTCAATGGCATATTTCATCACCACAGGTTGAAGACTAAAATAAGTTTCACCCTGTTTCTGACTTTTTTCTATCAATGAACGTCGTCCAAGGGAACCGACTGTTTCTAATAATTCAGATGCGGACAGAGGCAATAAAAATTTTTCTTGCAGTTGAGATAAATTTATAGCTTGTTGCTCAAGAGCCAACCAATACATCAGTTCCTTCTCAGCTACAGATAATCGTTGAAAAGGTTGATCTAGTAAAGAGCGAACATCTCCCATTAAAAGCGTATTTTTAATAAAATCTCCAACTTGACCAGCATATAATTCTTGAACCATTCCTGAGATAATCTTGACAGCTAAAGGATTACAACCATAGCGTTCAATCAGACTTACCCAATCTTGACTCACAACAAATCCTCGTTCTGCCAAAATTTTTTGGGAAATTTCTTCAGAGCCAACTACCTGTAATGAGTGAACTTTTTGCCCTTCTAATTGACCTAAATCTTTCAACTTTTCAGAACTTGCTAAAATCAAACAACTTTGATGAGGTTCTTCAGCAATTCGTTGAATTAATTGTCCGTATTCTGCAAAACCATCACCATAGTAACCTGCTAAATTCTGACAACTTAAAATCATCTCCACATCATCAATAACTAACAAACAACGATGGGTGCGTAAAATCTCCATCAGTTGAGAAATTCCAGTTTCAATCTCCTCAAAGTTGCTCAAAGATTGAGGGGATAAAAATTGGATCAAATCACTCAAAATAGAACAAAGTGGCATTCCTTGACGTAGCGATCGCCAAATCACAAAATCAAATTTACCTGCATTTTGTTTGGCAAATTTAACCGCCAGGGTGGTTTTTCCCATTCCTCCCATCCCTAATAGAGCTACTAACCGACAGCGATCAGTTAAAATCCATTGACTCAACTGAGACAATTCTTCAGTCCGCCCATAGAATGTTTCGACATCTGGAGCAGCATTCCAATCTTGTTGAGAAATTAAGCTAGAAGTTTTAGGCTCGGCAGTCTGAGATGAAAATTCTTCAGATTGGCTTTGCTCTTGATAAAGAGCTACCAATAATTGTTGTAACTTAGCCATTTTTCCCGGCCCTTTACCTGAAATTTGAAACTTACGATAAGTTTCACCCAGTCGTTTACGAACAGTTTCTGGCTTAAGTTTTAGTTGTGTGGCAATTGTGGCGATCGACTCTCCTTCCAGTAAAGCCTTAGATAATACTTCAAGTTCTGTATCTGAGACACCATAGCCACTTGCAACTTGTTTAAGAAAATTTTGAGGAATCAAGGTCATTTCAGTTATCAGTTATCAGTTAGCCTATTACAGAGGAGCTATCCTATGGAATGCTCCGCATTCATGTCAGCAAAACGACCGCTTTTATCCCCTTAAAAGAGGAGACTTGAGACCAAAATTTTTCGGTCATACTTTGCATTCCAAAATAGAAATTCTCTTATATATTGTACACCAATTTTGGGAATAAGTGAGATTTTCTTGGTAATAATAGCTATAAATATACACTTATGTGATTTATGGACAATCCATTAACTATAGCGCTATGGAGAAGTCATTAGTCAAAGGAAATCTCTGACTAAGTTTTAGCTTCTTGGTGCGTGTTATCTTGCTTTGTGGGACAGGGCGGGGTCGAATCCCCATCGATCAATAATATTCGTATCTTACAGAGCTTTGGATGTGGATAATCTTGTCGGAATGTTTTATTGAACTTCTTGCAAGATTTTGGTTATGAGGTGAGGTCATGTATCAGAAAAGCGCTGTAAATGTGTAGTGCTATAAATAGGGTTTGGTGAATAAATTGCTGAATCTTTATCTATAGGAAATTTAAATTCTGTAAAATCAGAAAAAATTGCCAAATGTAGGAAAAATCTAGCTAAAAAAACAATAATTTTTGCTAGTCAGATTAGGGAAAAGTGCATAAAAATAAACAGTCAAAAAAAATATGAGAAGCTTTACTAGTGTTAGTCCAATATCTATATTGTACTGATGGTTTTCGAGCAAAGAATTTGTCTTCTATCAACAACTACAATTAGGAATGTTGTAATAATTATCAGCTACAAATAATCTACAAAAATATAATTATATAAAATGTATGAAAAATTAAATCAGAATTACTAGGTTAGATTAAGCTAGAAAAAGACGTTGCATATTTAGCCATTAAACTCCTTATATTAAGGATATAATTAAGTTCCGAGCTAATTTAAAATTTGATATATTAAGTTACACAATTTACCACGCTCTACTTAAATGATTGCAGAAATTATATGTGTTGGAACAGAACTACTATTAGGGGATATCCTAAATAGTAATGCTCAATTTTTAGCCCAAGAACTTGCAAGATTAGGAATAGCCCATTACTATCAAAATGTAGTAGGGGATAATCCAGACAGAATAAAACAGGTATTAGCGATCGCCTCCCAACGCTCCCAAATATTAATTTTCACAGGAGGTTTAGGCCCGACCCCAGATGATTTGACGGTGGCCACTATCGCAGACTTTTTTAATACCCCACTGATAGAAAGACCCGAAATAATAGAAGATATTACCAAAAAATTTGCCCATCGGGGTCGCCCCATGGCTGTCAGTAACCGAAAACAAGCTTTAATTCCCCAAGGTGCAAATATTTTACCTAATCCTATAGGTAGCGCTCCTGGAATTATTTGGCAGCCAGTAGCAAATGTAACAATCATGACTTTTCCTGGAGTTCCCACTGAAATGAAAATGATGTGGCAAGAAACTGCTGTACCTTATTTCCACAATCAGGGTTGGTGTGGAGAAACTATCTATAGTCACACGTTGAAATTTTGGGGTATTTCGGAGTCAACTTTGGCAGAAAAAGTGGCCCCATTACTAGAAATGAAAAATCCTACAGTTGCTCCATACGCTAATTTTGGAGAAGTAAAATTACGAATTTCTGCCCGTGCTGAGTCCCAAGAATCAGCAGATAAATTAATTGTTCCTGTAGAACAACAAATACGAGATATTGCCGGAATTGATTGTTATGGCATTAATGATGAGTCTCTTGCTGCAGTGGTAGGAAAATTATTGTTGGATCAGGGCGAAACTTTAGCTGTAGCAGAATCTTGTACAGGTGGCAGCTTGGGTAGTATGTTGACTTCTACTCCAGGCAGTTCACAATATTTTCATGGTGGAGTTATCGCTTATGAAAATCAAGTAAAAATTACTTTGCTAGATGTTAATCAGGAAGATTTAATGGTTGAAGGTGCTGTGAGTCATGCAGTAGCAAAGCAAATGGCAAGTGGAGTAGTCAAGAAGCTAGGAACTAACTGGGGAATTAGTATTACTGGTATTGCTGGACCTGGAGGAGGAACTGATACTAAACCTGTGGGTTTAGTTTATATTGGCATAGCCAGATGTAAAGATGAAGTAGAAAGTTTTGAATACCGCTTCAGTCCTTTGCGCAATCGTGATTGGATTAGAAGAGTAAGTGCTTGTACAGCTCTTGACCTGTTGAGAAGAAAGTTATATTGGTCTAATGAAAGACAACAATATGAGAAAACTTGATTATAATTAATATTAAGGTCTAGACTTTAGTCCATACTTTCATAAAATAAATTAGCTTATCATTGCTAAATGGCCATTTAAACCAACAGCAAAGAAAGTGTTAATATAAAAGTAAAGATAAACAAAAAAAAGCCATTATTACTATTTATTCTGGCTAAATTGTTAGAATCTTCCAATAAATTTGTATGAAAAGGGAAGCGGCAGATCCCGCCCCGCTTACCCCTCACTATAAAAAAATACCTATGGTGAGAGTACCCAGCGGGAATGCGATATTAATGGATTACATTGACAAGGTACTAGAAAAATTAAAGGAATGGACTCGCAAGCTAGTTGAGGCTTTATTAGGTCCACAGGCAGAACCAGAACCAGAACCTATTCCCATTCCAGTAAACGACCGCTCCCGTCGTTGATAACTTTATCATTCAACTTTTAAATTATTTGTTTAGCATTTTAGTTTTACATGGGCCGAATTTGAATCTCCTGGGTCTGCGGGAACCAGGAATATATGGCTCTGAAACTTTGGATAATATAAATCGACTGTTACAGCAAGAAGCGGAAACTCTTGGAGTAAAAATCTCTGTATTACAGTCTAACCATGAAGGTGTCTTGGTGGATGCAATTCACTCAGCTAGTAGTGAGCAACACCAAGGCATAGTTATTAATGCGGGAGCATATACCCATACCAGTGTGGCCATTAGAGATGCTATTTCAGGGGTAAATATTCCCACAGTAGAAGTTCATCTAAGTAATATTTATCGTCGAGAAGAATTTCGACATCATTCTTTTATTGCACCAGTAGCTATTGGTCAAATTAGTGGTTTTGGTTCAGAAAGCTATATATTGGGGCTAAAAGCAATAGTTAATTATCTTCAAAAAAGTGGTAGTTAAATAATTACCCAATTTATAATATATAGCTCAAAATTTTCTGGTACAAATTATCTAAAATTATGCAATAACTTGAATGCCTAATCAAGCATTTGTGTCCTCAATACTCAAAGATGAACATTATGGAAAATTATTGTTTCCTATGTACATTTACTTAGGCAAGAAAAGCTATAGTGTTTTTCATATTGATGAATTAGAGTAAGCAGACCTAAGTATGAGCTTAATCTAAGGAAACAAAAAAGTAGATAGTAGCTTTATAACTTTACTATATCATAAGCAATATTTGACATAGTCTCCGGTTTAAAAGCACGGAGATTATCCTGCAACCAGAAATTATGGTTGACTAAGTACAGTTAAATTAAATATCTGCCAATATCTAATTCGTGAGATTATCCTCACTCTATAGCTTTGCTTGTATCTCAAACACTGCATTGGCTCTTGCCTTCTGTATCTGATCTAAGGCCAACAGAGGAACTGCGCTTTTCATTTCGTGTAGCGAAACTTTCACAGGAGTCTGTGGACTTATGCCTTAAGGTACAGTTCAAATCCTATGCTTTCTCTTAATGTAGATGTGCTGAAAAGCTATTCTATGAACAATTATTGCTGTCTAAAACTACACAACTCCAATTTGGAAAATACTAAGGCTATTTAAGCCATAGCTAGGTTATCATAGCCTTTATTACTTATTCCACTAAGACACAAAATCCCCGTAAAAGAGGAAGCCTTTAAAAGCAATTTATTGGGGAAAACTATTATTTTTAATAATATATTTTGTAACAACAGTTTATAAATAAATTAATATGTAGTTAAATTTTCCTAGTAAGAATTAAATTATTCTGGATTTATAATTTTTTCTTGTCGTGGTAGATTTTAATTATTTTGGCAATCTTTAGAGTTTTTATTTTAGCTTCGATCAATCATTACTGTATAGGACTAACTATTTTTTTTACTGAAGTAGTAATATCAATATATTTGTAGATAGTATCAGAAAATTAAATAATAAAGACTAGATAAAGTATAGAATAAATGAAAAAATAATGCAGTATTCTCTCTTAAGTAGATTTGAAGGTGCTTTACTAGGATTGGCTTTAGGAAATTATGTAGGTTCTCACTTTGAACATCAGGTAGAAACAAATCGGCAAAATTATAAATTATTTATCAATCAGCATAAATTTTACCTATCAAAGCTAGAGGAAAACTACTTACAAAAATGGGGAGAAATTACAGTTAATTGTGCAAACAGCTTAATTAAGAAACAAGAGTTTGATGAAGATGATTGGCAGAAAGTTTATAGAGAATGGCAAAATAAGTGGAAGAATAAAAAAGATGATATTTGCGAGCTAAACAAAATAAAAGACTCTTCAATAGAATTAGAAAAATTAGTAGGGATAGTTAAAAATAAGCAACCTAATTTTAACTACATAAATGATGATTTTGGGAATCCGACAGCCAGTAATGCCATTATTACTAGTTTACCAGTTTCCTTGATATACCATGAAGATGAATTTAAACTGCAACAAAAATTGCAGCAATGGGGAAAAGTTTGGGAAAATTACTTAGAAGTAAACCTCGGCAACTTAGCTGTGGGATATATAATAGCCCAAACTTTGACAGATAGATTAGATCCTTTGACTATCATACCCAAAATTATCGACTATATTGGAGAAAAAGAACCATTAGTAGGGCAACTTAGACAAGTAGAAAAATTGATTAACCAGGGAGCAAATTTAGATGCAGCAATAAATCATTTGTCAAAAAATGTTAAATCTCTTGAGAAACAGCAAAGATTTTCTGAAGGTCAACAAAGATCCCTATCTTCTGCTTTTTTCATACCTATTTCTTTGGCCTTATACTGCTTTCTAAGTACCCCAGAAAATTTTGGTTTAGCAGTATTACGTTCTGCAAGAACAGGATGGGCAACTCAGACCTGTACTATAGTAGGTATTTTATCAGGAGCTTATAACAGTAGTGTTGGAGTTCCTGTAGAATGGCGACAAAAAATGGGGGTTGAACTTTTGGGAATGAAGGATCAGATGGAGATTATGAAGTTGGCAAAAAGTCTTTGGGCAGTTTGGTGTGGAGTTTATGACCCAAACAATATTACACAAAGTATAGTACCAGCAGTTGCTGCCAGTAATGTGATTCGTCCTCGCCCTCACCCAGCTAGTGGCTCTTGAAAACTCTATGATGTTTAGACATCAAGAAATATGTATCTGACACGTTTAATTGGGAAATTATTGAAACCCCAGAAAAAACAACAAACCTCCAGTTGGTCAACTCTGGCAACCTCGCCAATGTTGGTGGTACTAGTAATAGCATCTCTAACAGCTACTATGGGTCAACGTTATTATCACCAGCCAGAATTAAAAGAGGGAACTGTCGCCCCTAAAACTATCCAGGCTCCAGATAATGCTACAGTTTCTGATGATAGACTGACTGATGAGAAGCGTAAGTCAGCTAGACTTGGGGATATCACTGTGTTTATGATTAATGAATCAGTGAATCAAAGAGTGGACAAAGAATTAACAGAAATACTGATACTCGGTAATCAAGCTAGAGAAATAGTTGCTAATTTTCCTTTTATAAACACAGGCATATTATCAACAACTACTCAGGGACACCTACGTCAAGTTTCTGAACAAAAGTGGCAGGCTATTCAAAAAATAATTGAGGAGCAGTTGCAAGAAAAACCTCCTGGGCCTGAATCAGAAACAAATACTTCTTCTAAATTAACTCAAGATTCAGAAAAAGTTACAGCTAAAAACAATAATTTGACAATTCCAACTTTAAGAGGGGAGGGGTTGTCTGGTAGAACATCAATACCAAAAGACAATCAAAAAAATAGTCCCATAGTTATTAGTAGTAGAGATCAAAAAGCAATTTCAGAACTATTAGATTATCGCAAGAAGAGTTTATATGCTAATTACTCTAGAGTTTTAGATGATGTATCCCAAGCTCGAAGTTTGTACGAAAACGCAACGAAAATTGTGACTCAAGAGAAAAAAAATGAAGGTTATGAAGTATATGATCGTACTTTACTAGAGTTGTCTGATGCTGCTTGGGAAAAAACTAAAATAGGTATTGAAACCGTAAAAGAGCGGATGTTGGCTCAAGGAATATCGCCAAATTTCCCCAAACAAGAATGGGTTAAGTCACTAAGAGTGCAAGTTATAGGTGTACTCCCACTAGAAACTGAAGATTTAGCAATCAAAATTTTGCAGAATGTTTTGAAGGCTAATTTAGCAAAAGATCCAGAAGGAACTAAGAAATTAGTGGAACAGGCAGCACAAAATGTGCCACGAGTGGAGTATAAAGTCCGAAAGGATGAAATTATTGTCAAAGCTGGAGAAACAATTGACCGTAAGGCATTTATGCTATTAGATGAATTTAAGCTTAGTGGCCGTAGAGTGAATTGGCGAAGCTTGGTGGTATTTGTTTGTATTGTGGGTGGAGCTGTAGGTATAGTAGTTATAGTAGAAAGGCAATTTAAACCCTGTTTTAGGCGTAGAGATAATATACTTTTATTGTTGTTGAGTTTGAGTGCGCCATTACTAGTGGCGTTGAGAGTGCCTTGGAGTAGTAGTTTACCAGCAATTGGTTTGTTGGTGGGAAACTTCTACGGTTCAACTATGGGAGTAACAGTGGTAGGATTGATATCTGTGATACTGCCTATAGGTATGGATGTTGATAAAATAGATTGGTTTGCTAGTGCTGCTGGTGGTATTGTTGGTAGTTTGGTAGCAGAAAAAATGCGATCGCGTGAGGAACAGGCGCTTTTAGGTGTAGGGGTTGGGCTGACTCAAGGTACGGTGTATTTGTTGACAAATTTGATTGTTCGCGCTACTCCTGGATTATTATGGTATGCGATCGTAGGCCCGGTAGGTTTGCAAGCACTAACAGGTCTGGTTTGGAGTATTGTTGCTTTGGGTTTGAGTCCATATTTAGAGCATTTATTTGATTTGATTACTCCGATTCGTCTGTCTGAGTTGGCTAATCCTAATCGCCCTCTGTTGAAACGTTTGGCATCGGAAGCACCTGGTACTTTTCAGCATACTCTGTTTGTAGCAAGTTTGGCGGAAGCAGCAGCACGAGAAATTGGTTGCAATGTAGAATTGGTCAGAACTGGTACTTTGTATCATGATATTGGTAAAATGCACGATCCATTAGGTTTTATTGAAAATCAAATGGGTGGACCGAATAAACATGATGAAATTAATGATCCGTGGGTGAGTGTAGAAATTATCAGAAAGCACGTTACTGAAGGATTAGTTATGGCTCGCAGACATAGATTACCAAAGGCTATTAGGGCGTTTATTCCAGAACATCAGGGTACAATGTTAATTGCTTTTTTCTATTATCAAGCCAAGCAAAGAGCTGAAAAGGAAGCAAAGACGATTAAGGAAGAACTTTTTCGCTATGCAGGGCCAACTCCCCAGTCACGGGAAACAGCTATTGTGATGTTGGCTGATTCTTGTGAAGCTGCCTTGCGATCGCTTAAAGATGCGACTCATAAGGATGCACTACAAATGGTGAAGAAAATTTTGCGGGCACGTTGGCAGGATAATCAATTAGTTGATTCTGGTTTAACGAGGGGAGAGATGTCGAGTATTGCAGAAATTTTTGTACAGGTATGGGAGCAGTATAATCACAAACGTATTGCTTATCCTAAAGCAGCAATGAATCCAAATCAGGTAAAAACTACCAAATCAGTTGTTAATTCTAACTAGATTGTGAGATGATAGTTTTCATTAATTGATAATGGATAATTACCTCTGGTTAAAACCAAGAGGATTGCATAAAGGAAAATATTGTTTCTCTTTCTCCTTAAAAGGAGAAGAGGCTTTTAACCTCTAACCTCTTGTAAAGGGGGATCGGTTTCATCCTATACTTTGAAAACATTCTCTAAATTAATCTCCTTGAGGATATTCTTCCCATAAATTAGTTGTTTGGCGCAGACTGGAATGTTCTCCATTACCCATAATGATGTGATCGAGTAGAGGAATAGCTAAAATTTGCGCTCCTGCTAAGAGTTGCTTAGTTAAATTGATATCTTCAGGACTAGGTTCGACATTTCCAGAAGGATGATTATGAGAAATAATTACTCTGCTTGCACCTTGACGAATCACTTCTCGAAAGATTTCGCGGGGATGAGCTAATGTTTCTGTCGCTGTACCAATAGTAATTACCTGAGTTCCCAGTAAGCGGTTATTAACATCCAAAAGTAACACAGCAAATTTTTCTTGGGTTTGCCACATTAAATCTTGACTCAAAGCATCCGCAGCAGCTTGGGGACTGTCAACAACTGCTAATTCTGGAGGGCGAGATTGAAAAACTCTTTTGCCTAATTCAATGGCAGCAAGAATAGTTGTTGCTTTAGCTGTACCAATACCATGAATTTGAGTTAATTCTTGAACTGTAATATTGCGGAGAACTGAAAGGGGGTCACGCTGATATTGACTTAATTGATTTAATATGTATTGTCCAAGACCAACAGCAGAAAGTTTTCCTTTTCCTTGACCTGTACCTAGTAGAATAGCAATTAATTCTGCAGTAGAAAGACTTTTAGGACCAGAGGCAATTAACCTTTCCCGTGGTCGTTCATTACTAGGTAAGTCTGCAATTCTGAGACTGTACGTCATTTCAGTTATCAGTTATCAGTTATCAGTACATCTGGCTAAAGTCAGATCTTTGAAATACTGAAGTTAATTTTTTTCATTCCTTAAAAGGGAAGGTTGAAGACCTTATTTTGTAGCGGATTTTGGGGTAAGGGGGGCAGAAAAATCACTCTTGCTACTATGAAGACCAACTTATCTATAACTCCCGTTTCTTCTGACTCTTAACTATTCCCTATTCCCTATTCCCTATTCCCTACAAAGAGCAAAAAGACTTTTGAGGGCAAACCCTAATTAAATAATTACCAAAAAATGAGGTCCAAAGCTTCCCCTTTTAAGAGGTTACACTGGAGTTATGTAATTTCTTGAAATTAGTCCAAGGAAGTATTTAGTTATCCTGCCAAAATATCTTGTTATCATAGACCAGAGAATTTCGTTTATCTCTCAGTTTCTGCTCTTCAATAATTACTTCCTCAATTTCCTTGACCACCTGCTCCGAAATGCCCATCAAAACTGCCATTTTACGAACGGCATTTTTTTCCGCTTCCGGATATTCTCCATCTGCACTACAGGCTTTTATTGCCCAATAAATCGTGCCTTTTTTCCCGCTTTCTACTATTCCGCTACGTGATAGAACATCAGCAATATCTTCATCACCACTATAGGATTCCACTTCTTCAATTACTGAAGTAGGCATTTCCCGAGAAGCGGCAAAGCCAAGTACCCATTCCCGCTCTTTTGGGCTAATTACACCATCTCCCTTAGTACAAAGCAAAATCGCCTTTAAAAAATCTACTGCATCTACCAGCTCTATATAGGTGTCATAAGACCATCCCCATTGTTCTTTGTTAGCCCAACGCGAAGCTCTTAACGTATTTTCATTATCCATCTTGCTTTTCTCTCCTTGAAAAATATTCTAGATAAATTTAGCACATCTAACGGGACTTACACAACTTTTAAGCCCAAATAGGGCAAACTCTTTTTCTGTTGTCTCCTCTGTAGAACCCATTTGGTATCATAACCATAATGGCATGGCTCTAAAATAGCTAAGGAAAATCTTAATGCTACATTCACCAAATTTACAGGAAGCCCTACTGTGGGTGATTGAAGATATTCATAGCAAGGGTTGGTCTACCGGCACGGCAGGGAACTTCAGTGCAGTCCTCCAGAGAGAACCTCTGACTTTGCTGATGAGTTCTAGTGGGATAGACAAGGGCTTGGTGCGAGCGCAGGACTTAGTTGAAATCAACGAAACTGGAGCAGTTGTCAAAGGGACGGGAAAAGCTTCAGCAGAGACTTTACTCCACCTCACAATTGTCTGGGAAACAGGAACAGGAGCCGTTCTACATACTCATTCAGTTTTTAATACTATCTTGTCACAACACTTTTTGTCCGATCTCCCATCTGACTTAGGGCGCAGAATTCGTCCTAAGCGTTGGGCTTCCTCCTGTCGAGAACCATACTTGCCAGAAACCTGAATCAATACCAATTAATAGGTAAAATATGGCAATACTCAAACTAGAAAACGGTGAAATTTACACTGAAATCAACGATATTTCTCGTGAACTTGAACCCTTAAATGTGCAACTGAATCATTGGCCTGTAGGAGACAATCCAGAAGTTCATAATCTACTAGCAAAAGATAAACTCAGCGATGATGAAAAAGAACAATTATTGCAAAGTTTGGATAACTATTTTGAGGAACTAAAAGAAACTGCTGGTTATCAGTCACGAGACTTAGTGGCAATACATCCAGAAATTCCTAATCTTGATGCAATGTTATCAAAGTTTGATAAATGTCATACCCATGCAGATGATGAAGTGCGTTATATTGTAGCAGGAGAAGGTATTTTTGGCTTTGTACGTCCTGATAATAGTCAAGTAGAATTAACTGTACAACCACAAGAATATATTAATGTACCTGCCAATACAGAACATTGGTTTTATTTGACAGCAAAAAAGCAAGTTAAAGCTGTGCGATATTTCGTTTCAACAGAAGGTTGGGTTCCTCATTATACTAGTACAGAAATTCGTTTTAACAAATAGAGCATTAATTGAGATAACTATAAACTACTAAAAAAGATAGTAGACAAACAAACTCATAAATTCACAGATAAGCTATTGTAGAGGTTTGGAAACCCAACCCTTATTAAAAATTTGAGCTAATATCATATCCGGTTAAATAGTTATAATTAAAGTTTGTAGTAGGGCTTCAGCCCTAAGTATAGATCGGGCTGAAGCCCTACTACAAACAAAAACTTTTTTACCACTGATTATCCGGAGATGATATAACTAATAAACTATTAAAAGAGATAGTATAACTAACCCATAAATTCACAAGCAAGATATTTTTTTTCAATCATTTAGGATTACTATAGGCAATAATAAATTAACTTTTAATCATAAATATAGGGAGGCTTTTACTTGAGTAAATTTAATAAAAAAAGTAGTAAAATTGTTGATTTGATTGCTCAATAAGACCTACTAAGTATATCTAAATAAATCTCATATTTTTTGTTTCCCATCTCAAAAAAAACTTTAAAAATTTTCATTATTCCTATTAATGCTAAGATCAAATTAGAGAATTTACTAAAAAACAAACCAATGAAATACAACAAACTGGGCGATAGTAACCTTAATGTATCAGAAATTTGTTTAGGCACCATGACTTATGGGCAGCAAAACACTATTGAAGAAGCTCATCAACAACTTAATTATGCTGTTGCTGAAGGTATTAATTTTATTGATGCAGCAGAAATGTATCCAGTTCCAACTAAGGCTGAAACTCAAGGAAAAACTGAAGAATATATTGGTGAATGGTTAGTTAAAAAACAGCGAGATAAATTAATTATTGCGACAAAAATTGCCGGACCAAATCCTAAAATGACTTGGATTCGTGGTGGAAATAATCAAGTTAACCTCCCTAATATTCAGCAAGCAATAGAAGATAGTTTGCGCCGTCTTCAAACTGACTATATTGACCTCTATCAAATACATTGGCCTGACCGTTATGTGCCTCTATTTGGCGCCCCAGATTATGACCCAAATAATGAGCGAGATACGACACCTATTGCGGAACAATTAGAAGTATTTGCTGAATTGATTAAAGCTGGAAAAATTCGTTATTTAGGGGTAAGTAATGAGACAGCTTGGGGAGTATGTAAATTTTCTCATCTGGCAGAAAAATTAGGCTTACCAAAAATAGTTTCGATTCAAAATGCTTTTAGTTTAGTCAACCGTATTTTTCATATCAATATAGCGGAAGCTTGTCGGTTTAATAATGTGGGATTATTAGCTTATAGTCCTCTAGCTTTTGGTCTTTTAACGGGTAAATATTTGCATGGAGTTCCTGAAAATTCTCGTGTAGCTTTGTTTCCTGGATTTGAACAACGTTATCGTAAAACAAATTTGACTGAAGCAATAACAGCTTATGTAGAAATTGCCCATAAAAATAATATGACTCCGGCACAATTAGCATTAGCTTATGTGCGTTCCCGATGGTTCGTAGCTAGTACAATTATTGGGGCAACAACTATGGAACAATTGAAGGAAAATATTAGTAGTGTGGAAATAAGTTTGACTGAAGAAATTATTGCTGAAATTGATGAGATTCATGCTAAATATCCGAATCCTACACCTTAGAATCAAAGAATCAAGGGTAAAGTTAAAATTCTTAAGCTTAGGTTTTAGCTAGCAAATATAGGGATAGAATATCTATTCCTATATTGAAGCATTATCATTATATTTTATTGAAAAAATACCACTTTATAAATATTGGCAAAATGACTAAGAAAATCATGAAAAATATCAAAATTAAAGATATTCCTAGTTTGATTATTCAACTTAATTTATCCCCAGAAAAAACAGTAAATCTAACTATAGAATCAGCAGATGATGATTTGCTATCTATTATGGATAGAATTGGTAAAACAGCCCAAGAAAAAGGTATAAATGAAGAACAATTAGCAGAACTTATTGAATATGAATCGTAAAAGAATTATCATTGATACTAATGTTTTTATTAGTGCCGTACTTAACCCTAAAGGTAGTCTGAGAATGGCGCTTAATTTAGCTATAGAGAAATTTGATATGTTGCAGAATGAGGAAACATATTTAGAATTAAGTACACGGCTCGGTAAATCTAAATTTGATCGATATATTTCTTCTTCTGAGAGATTAATTTTTTTGGACGCTATTAAAATACAGATTATATTTGAGTATATTTATAGATGTCAAACATCGAACAACTATTTGTGTTGATGCTGATGATAATAAATTTTTGGAATTAGCATTTTCTGGCAATGCAAGTTATTTAATAACAGGAGATAAAGACTTGCTAGTTTTGGAAAATTATCATCAGACAGAAATTCTTAATCCAGCAGATTTTATAAGTAAAAAATTTTAGTTGAATTTAACTTGAAAATCGATCGCAACATTCATGTAACAAAGCCTTAAATTTTAGTAAAATAGTCATAATATTTAGATAATTGAGCAAACCTACAAATCATTTTTGTTAGCTTCAATAAAGCTAAAAAAGCAATCGCTTTTAATTCACCCTACTTTTCCAATATCCAGGTTCTCGACTACAGTGCATAACTGCTAGAATCAGAATATAATCATCTTCAATAGTATACAAAACACCATAAGGAAATTTCTTGGTCAAGCATCGACGAATATTTTCATCAACGATAGGCCAACGAGTAGGATACTTAATTATTTTGAAAATCGCATCTTCCACCGCTTGAATGAATGCCTCTGCAAGTACAACTCGACGCTCTGCATAAAATTCAACTGCTGCAGCATATTCACTCAAAGCAGCAGGATGAAACACATATTTCATTGCTCTAAAATTTTCCTGACTTCAGCTAATGCTTCTTCTCCTGATATGGGCAAAACATTACCATTATAAATTTCATCTCGACGTTTTTTAGCTTCACTCATCCAAGCTTTTTGAGTCTCTTCATCTATATCAAACTCTAGACTCTCTACCAATTTTTCTGCTAAAAAAGCTCTCTGTGTATTTGATAAAGATAAAGCTTCTCTCATTAGTTCATCAATAGACAGCATGATTATTACTTTCAAGATTATAAATACTTAAATTTTAGCATAAATTATAGCATTACTCATCCAACTTGTTCGTAAAATAATAATAAAAGTATCTTATTCCTGAATAATATCTGATACTTCTTTTTGATAATCGTTATAGTGTTTCACTTTTGCATAAATATTAAGTGCATTTGTAGTCCAATTTATAATAGTGAGTGAACTCAACATTACTAATGTTTTTGATAGAGAATTTGCTATTATCCCCAATTCTAATATACTAGAGAAAAAAGCAGAATCAAACCAAGTAACAAAGAAGATTATTAAAAAACCTAAAGCTATAGTCTTTAATATATTAATTAAAAGATACTCAACCAACATAATTCTATTTTCATAATATTGTTTTACTTGTTGATACTCTTGCTTGATTTTTCTAATTGTCTTTTGTTTTAATTTAGAACTGTAAGATGAGATAAATTTTGAGATAAATTTTTCAATTGTGCGAGATGAGAGAAATTTCTCAATTTTGGGAGTTAACAAATTGGCAAATATGGCAAATGGAACAGAAAGAAATAATCCTAGGAAAAATTTATAGTCACTTAAAATATCATTCAAAAGTTTTAACATGAAAATTCTCCATTAAAAACTGAACATTATACAACAACTAAGACAATAATTTTTTTTAAGAAAAGACTTAAATATCTGACTAACCTGATAACTACCATATTACTAATCTTCTTTCCTTAATTAAGAATTTTCCTAGTACAGAAATCTATTTCACCTAATTACCTACTAATTTATCCCGCAAATACTTAATCCGATCGCGCAATTTAGCTGCCTCTTCAAATTCTAAATTTTTCGCTGCTTCTTTCATCTGATTTTCTAACTTTTTAATCCACTCTGGAAGCTCCTCCAAAGACAACTCATCTACCTGTTCATAAACCTCTTCCAACTGTTTAGAATTTAAACGACGTGACACATCTAAAAACGCCAAAATAGAATTACTTTGTTTTTTAACAATAGGCTTCGGTGTAATATTATTCATCTTATTATATCCCAACTGAATTCCTCGCCTTCTTTCAGTTTCATCTATCGCTTTAATCATACTATCCGTCAAATTATCTGCATATAAAATAGCCTGACCCCGGACATGACGCGCCGCCCTCCCAATAGTCTGAATTAAAGAACGTTCTGCCCGCAAAAATCCCTCTTTATCCGCATCTAAAATAGCTACTAAAGAAACCTCTGGCAAATCCAAACCTTCCCGTAATAAATTCACCCCAATTAATACATCAAACTCTCCCTCTCGCAACGCCTGCAAAATCTCAATCCTCTGAATAGAATTAATATCAGAATGCAAATAACGAACCTTCACATTTTGCTCCTGCAAATATTCAGTTAAATCTTCAGCCATCCGCTTAGTTAAAGTAGTAATTAAAACCCTCTCTTCCAGCTTAACTCTTTCCCTAATTTCCCCTAATAGATCGTCAACCTGACCTTCAGTCGGACGTACAAAAATTTCCGGGTCAACAACACCAGTCGGACGAATAATTTGCTCAACAATTCTATCCTCAGACTTTTCGATTTCCCAATCTCCAGGAGTAGCAGAAACCAAAATACATTGATTAACCTTTTGCCAAAATTCATCAGATTTTAAAGGTCGATTATCTGCAGCACTAGGCAAACGAAACCCATGCTCAATTAAAACTCTTTTCCTAGCTTGGTCGCCATTATACATTCCACGAATTTGTGGAACAGTCACATGAGATTCATCAATAATTAATAACCAATCTTTCGGAAAATAATCAATCAAACATTCCGGCGCTTCCCCCGCTTTTCTACCTGCTAAATGCCGAGAATAATTTTCCACTCCATTACAATATCCCACCTCCCGCAACATTTCTATATCATATCTACAACGCTGTTCCAAACGTTGAGCTTCTAACAATTTTCCTGCTTTTTCTAATTCCTCTAATTGCTCATTTAATTCTGCTTCAATATCATTACAAGCCTCTTCTAATCTTTCTTCAGGAGTAACAAAGTGACGCGCCGGATACACATTCAAAGACTCCAAACTTTGAAGAATTTTTCCAGTTACAGGGTCAACATAACGAATAGCATCTATTTCATCCCCAAAAAATTCTACCCGAATAATTCTATCCTCATAAGCAGGTCCGATTTCCAAAACATCGCCCTTAACTCTAAACTTTCCTCGACCTAAATCTAAATCATTTCTAGTATATTGAACTGTCGCTAAATCTCTCAGAATTTGTCGTTGATTAATTTCTTCTCCCACTTGCAAAGAAATAGCAGCTTTTAAATATTCAGCAGGCATTCCCAAACCATAAATACAACTAATAGAAGCCACAACAATTACATCCCGGCGTTCAAAAAGTGACCGAGTTGCCGAGTGACGCAACATATCAATTTCATCATTAACAGAAGCAGTTTTTTCTATATATGTATCCGTCACCGGAATATAAGCTTCCGGTTGATAATAGTCGTAATAACTAATAAAATATTCCACAGAATTATCAGGAAAAAAATCCCTTAACTCATTACATAATTGAGCAGCCAATGTTTTATTATGAGCCAAAACTAACGTCGGTCTGCCAACATTTTTAATTACAGAAGCGATAGAAAAAGTCTTACCAGTACCAGTAGCTCCTAGTAATGTTTGAAAATTATGTCCAGTTTGAATATTAGTAGTTAATTGAGCGATCGCTTGAGGTTGGTCGCCCGTAGGTTTAAAGGGAGCTTGTAAATAGAATTTTCCCATAATAATCTCATAATCAATTGTATCATTGTTAATGGTATACTTTAATTCATCGAATCAGGATTAAAAGAGGGAAAAAGGTAAATTTAAAATAAGCATACAGCTATGAGTTATTAACTCATTATCTGGGAAGGAGGAATTGTTCTCCAAAGAGAATTAAAAGTTATATAGAATAGAGTGTATTTATGTCGCCCAGCAAGAACAATGAAACAAATTAAAACAAAATATAGCAGATTTCAAGTATATGAAGTATGAAGTACAAATATTAAAGAAGACTTCGCCCAATCCGGCGGGGTTTAAATAAAACCTTTGTAGTCCCGGCATTTTATCCGCCACATTTGTACCTCATGGAGATGAAATCCCCTGTACCAAAAAGTAGCAAATAAATCTATAATACCTATCAGGATTTCTCGTGGTAAACGCTACACAAAAAAGACCAGTAAACTACGCAGATTCAAATATTGCTCTATTACTGACTCCATCCCTACAAAAATTAGCAAAACTACTATATCGCACTTATCTGGAGACTCATCCTGACCAAGTTAGATGTCCCCTGGGTGTTGCCATTAGTCCCGTTACTTATCGAGCTGGTCTAATATTCTCTCAACAGCCAATTTTATTACCAGGTGAATTTTTTGTACCTGTAGATTTAATTGAATCAAAAATTTATTAAAGAGGCAGTAGGGAGTAGGGAGTAGGGTAGAAATAATTGATAATTTATGTACGATAATTGATTTTATTGTTTATTCTTGGAGACGTCTATTAGTTTTGATATAGCAATGATTTATGAAAAAAATCAAATATTACAACTTATGCACGAATAGCTATATTATGCCTTACTGAAAACTCAGTCAAAGATTACTTTTGACTTTTGACTTTTAACTTGCAATATATGGACTTACTCAGAATATGGCCTCTAGCTCTAATTGTATTTGTCCTAGGTGCATCCATCGGTAGCTTTCTCAACGTTGTTATTTATCGGATACCCGCAGGATTATCTATACTTTGGCCTCCATCCCACTGTCCCCAATGTCATAGTCGATTAAAAGCCACAGAAAATATCCCGATATTTGGTTGGCTATTGTTGCATGGACGTTGTGGGCATTGTAGAAATCTTATTTCTATTCGCTATCCGGTAGTAGAATTAATCACTGCCTTACTATTTTTAGTTGTTTTCTGGAAATTTGGAATTACTATCTCAACCCTAGGCTATTGGGCTTTTTTTAGTTGGCTACTAGCTTTATCTATAATTGACTTAGACACCATGACCTTGCCTAATCCTCTCACCCAATCAGGATTAATCTTAGGTTTAGGCTTTCAAATCTTTACCACATTAGAAACAAATTTTCAAGTAAATAATCTAGTCAATTATTTAATGATAGGCATTATTGGGGCAGTAGTGGGTCTATGGCTGCTTGACTTAATATCTATATTTGGTTCTATAGCTTTTGGGCAAACAGTTATGGGTGGAGGAGATGCTAAACTAGCCGCCATGATAGGAGCTTGGTTAGGCTGGAAATATTTACTATTAACTTGTTTTCTTGCCTGTGGTATGGGAGCATTTATAGGTGGAGCAGCGATCGCCATAGGTTTACTAGATCGACGACAACCAATGCCATTCGGACCTTTTTTAGCAATAGGAGCTGGTTTGACGGCGATCTGGGGTAGTGATATATTATCCGTTTACTTTAATCTTTTTTTCCCAGGGTTCTCATCCTGATTTTAAGAAACAGTGGATTTTGGCCATAGTTTCCAAGTTTATAGACGTCAAAACCAAAACTAATAATATTTCCATATAAACAATAGGCTAAATCAACACTCATCAAGCCAAACTTTGCCAAACATTACAGAAATTTTTTTTAATTTATAGTCAACGAACAGAAGTTTAGGATATAGAATTGCGGTAGTATAGCAAAGTATTTAGTCAGTATATTAATCGAGACTTTAAACTATCGCTCTAACCTTAACCTGTACTACTATAGCTCTGTTGTTAGACAAATTATCCGGATAGGTATAAAATACTGAGCTTTACCAAAAATTTAATCACTGAATAATTAATTCAAAAATATTTTAATGTCTCTATTTGATTGGTTTGCAAATCGACAAAAACCAGCCCAGAACTCTCAACAAAGACCTGAACGAGAAATTGCTGATGGACTTTGGCTTAAATGTGAAGCTTGTGGGGCTCTAACTTACACAAAAGACCTCCAAGCAAATCAAATGGTTTGCCTAGAATGTGGACACCATATACGAGTATCTAGCGAAGAGCGGATTCAGCAGTTGATAGATAGTAACACCTGGATGCCAATTAACGAACAAGTTAGAGGAACAGACCCCTTGAAATTCCGCGATCGCAAACCATATAGCGATCGGCTCCAAGAATATCAAAGAAAAACTGGACTTCTAGATGCTGTACAAACAGGTATCGGTAACATTGAAGCTGAACCTGTGGCCTTGGGAGTTATGGACTTCAGATTTATGGGAGGAAGTATGGGTTCAGTAGTTGGAGAAAAACTGACCCGATTAATTGAAAAGGCTACTCAAGAAAGTTTACCTGTAGTAATTATTTGTGCTTCTGGTGGAGCCAGAATGCAAGAAGGAATGTTAAGCCTGATGCAAATGGCCAAGATATCTGGTGCCCTAGAACAGCACCGAGAAGCTAAACTGCTATACATTCCAGTTTTAACTCATCCAACTACAGGAGGTGTAACTGCAAGTTTTGCCATGCTTGGAGATATTATTATCGCTGAACCAAAGGCAACAATAGGTTTTGCTGGAAGACGAGTCATTGAACAAACAGTCCGTGAAAAATTACCTGAAAACTTTCAGACCTCTGAATATCTATTGGAACATGGTTTTGTAGATGCCATTGTACCTCGTACCCAATTAAAGAAAACTCTGGTTCAGTTAATCTGCCTACATAAACCTCATTCTGTTACTTTGAGTTCTGTTGAATCCTTAGAAGCAGGACCATACTGTCATTTACCCTTTCCAGCAGAGCAACATCATCTATCAACAACTGATAATAAGATTCAACCTACACCTCAGAATTAAATTCTGGCTACTGTAAAGGAATTTTTTTATTTAAATGGCTTTATCTAAGATTATAAATAGAGTGAGAATATTATGGGTTTCGCTGATATATCAATCCAAGAAATAGCAGAAGACTTTAATGTCCATGTAAATGAGGTGCTTCATCTTTGTGACCAAATGGGGATATCTTATAAGCATTCTCAAACCCGTTTGGCCTTAGAGGATGCCAAAGCAATCATGTCTCATATATTGGCCCAACAACAAAAATCTGATTCCGAATAGAGGGGTCTAAATACTTGACTAATTGACACCTGAACACTGATAAATAAAAATTAGATCAAAGTTCAGTAAACGTGAAGTCCAGTTATTTCACGGAAATATTTCAGTTATTTCACGGAAATATTTCCAGTAATGAACATACCTGTGTTGGTTGATTAACTTGCCAGTTTTAAGGAGAAGAAACTTGAAAAAATTTTTCATAGCTGTAGTTGCCATACTATTCTTGACGTTTCAAACGTTCATTAATAGTGCTACTGCAGCCGAATTAACTGATAACGATCGGACTTTACCTCTCAATGATGAAGGTCAAGAAGTTGTACTAAGTATTAAGGAATACACAAGGGGGAGACGTGTATTTAATAATGTTTGTTCTCAGTGTCATGTAGGAGGAATTACCAAAACTAATCCTGATGTTTCTCTAGATCCAGAAGTTTTATCATTGGCCTATCCGCCACGAGATAACATAGAAGGTCTTATAGACTATATGGAAAATCCTACTACTTATGATGGGTTTGTCGAAATATCTGAGTTTCATCCCAGTATTAAGAGTGCCGATATTTACCCAGAAATGAGAAATCTCACAGAGGATGATTTATACGCGATCGCTGGTTACATTCTTGTACAGCCTAAAGTTTTAGGCAAAGGATGGGGCGGTGGTAAAATCTTCCGTTAAAATTCTTTTTTTTAAACATTGATTGATGGTTTTAGATTATTGTTTTTTTGATGGGAAAAAAATCTAGTTTTCTCTTCATTAAACCCTAATCTAAAATCAATTATTTATATTTGATATTTGTAGTTACCAAAGTAATAAAAGTATTATGTTTAATAAATCATTACTGCTTCGTTTTTTACTAATAATATTGATTATTTTTCAGGTAATAATTTTTGATACTCAATCAGCTCAAGCTGCAGTAGATTCCTATGTCAAAAGATTTTTAGATGCACAAACACCAGTAGAAATCAAACTAAATCAACAAGGTGAAACAAAGAAATTTTCTGCTGAAGATTTCTCTGAGGGCAAACAGATTTTTGCTAAGAATTGCCTTAACTGCCATGTAGGAGGAGCAAATTTAGTCAACCCTCCAATATCTCTATCCTTAAATAACTTAAAGGGAGCAACACCACCACGAGACAATCTTGATAATCTAGTTGCTTTTTTCAGAAACCCAATGATATATGATGGCAGTGATTATACATTTTTCTGTCGTCAAGTTACTGAAAATTGGATGTCTCAAGAGACAGTAGAAAAAATGGGTGCATTTATTTTAAGAGCAGCAGAAAAAGCTCCTGCTTGGGGAGTAGAAGGGATTGAACAATAAATTCAGCTGGAAAAAAATAATCATTAAATAATTGATTTGAAAAGAAGAAAGAGCCAATAGCGATCAACAATACGATTTTCAATTGAATTATCTTAAATTTAAGGTGTAGTAGAGACCTTGAAACCAAAGTCTCTACAGTTATAAAAATATTATCAACTATGAACCTCTGTTACTACTCCTGCTGTAGATGCTGTAGCTCCAATACTAGTTCTAGGTGAATCAGCGATCTGTGGTTCAGAGATATCCAAATCATCCAATGGTTCCAATGGAAATTCTACAGGAAGATCAGCCCCGTTGACCACAACTCCTAAAAACTTAGGACCAGACTTACTAGATTCATCCTCTTCATCATTTGTTAGCTGTTCTATAACTTCTGTCAGCATGCCTGATAGAGTATACTTTGGTCGAGTCACAATAATCATCCCATCAGTATATGGCTCTAGAATGAAAGCATCATTATTCTGAGTCATACAAGGAGCATCAAGGAGCACAAAGTCAAAACGATGTCGCGAGTCTGAAAGTATCCTTCGCATTTCACTGGATTCAATGATAGCTCCTGGTTGTTTGAAAACACCAGGACTAGGTATCACATAAAGATTTTCTATCTCTGGCACTTGTCGAATACAATCATTAACATCCCCATAATAACGAAGTGGTTCAGCATAGCTATGGGGATGAGGAACAATGTTGAGAGACTCAGCTTTTGATGGAGACCTGAAGTCTGTTTCAATAACCAGTGTTCGTTTACCTGCTCGTGCAGCAGCGATCGCCAAATTGTAAGCACAAAATGTTTTCCCTTCTCCTTTAGCTCCACTACTCAAAAGCAAAACTTTTGGGGCTTTACTTCCCTGACGATGCAAATTTGTCCGCAACTTTTCATAGAATTCTAGATAAGGTGAATTACGCTCTAGTAACAAAGGCATTTCCTCCACATCTATATCTGGGTCAAAAAGCATCACATCAGGCAACAAACCCAATAAAGGCACATCTTTTTCCTTTAAAGCTGTTTTGATTTCCTCCCAAGAATAGAACTTGCCAGAAAGCATTCCCAATACAAAAATTAAGCCTCCACCAAGAACTATACCTGCCAGTCCTCCCATTGCCATCATTAAAGGCAAACTTTTTTCTGCTGCCTCACCCTTTTTAGCCACACCAGCTTTTTGAGCAATAGCTAAACTGCTAGTTATCTCTGCCTCCGCTGCTTCAGCATCTTCTAAAGTAGTTTGCATACTATCAAGACGAGACTTCTTCACAGCAACTTCTTCTTGTAAATTAGCTAATTCTAATTGCTTATCGGGGATAGTCTTATACTCAAATTCCAATTCCTTCTCAGTTTCAATAGTTGTTTGTAGCTGTCGCTCTAACTGCTCTTTTTGAGCTTTCAGAGCAATTAGAGTTTCTGACAACTGTTGTCTGGTAGGATCTAAAGAAGCATCAACCCGAATTTGATCTACCTGTCTCAATGGTGCTGCAATACCATTACCTCCTAAAACTTCTGCCGCACGTTGTTGTAGCTGTTTTTCTGCAACTTGTTTTTGCCTACGCAACTCAACTACAGGTGGATATTCTTCTGTAAAATCTAATAATAACTTATCTAATTCATTTTCTACTTGATACAACTGCACTCGGAGATTTGCTATAATTGGATCGGCTGCGAGTGCTCGCGCTACATAAGCTTGATCTGCAGTTAACCCTAACTGTTCCTCTAAACTATTAATTTGAGCTTCTACTCCTTCTAACTCTAACTTAATCTGAGTTTGTTGTTGTCTGCTGCCTGCGATTGCTGCTGGTAAAGCGGCTGCTCTTGATGTGATCAACAAAGCTTCTTCGTCTCTTTCAAATTTTTGTAGTTCTTGTTGAGCGTTTCTCAAGTCTTCAATTGCTGCAGGCAAACGTTTTTTAACTTCATCAATAATTGTTGTTTGATAAGTAGCATTAATTTTTCTGCTTTGCTTGACGATTTCTGCCATCAGTGCATCTACTGCTTCTACAGCTTTTTCGGCATCGGTATCTTCATAAGATAAATAGTATATACCTGCTTTTACAACTAATTTTGCCCCCTTCAGCTTTCTGGGGTCTACCAAAACCTTTTCTGCTGCTGCCTGTCTAACTTCATCATTTAGCAGCATATCTGGGGTAACTGTCGCAGCTCTTTCTTGGATTGTACTACCAGTATTAGAAAATAATATAGGAGGACTAATACTCCTCAATGTACCTAGAATTGTATGTTTTGGTTCAGGAACTGGCTGCAAAGCAACTATTCCTGAAACACCTACTGCTACTGCGAAAGTTGCTACTCCCACCCACTTGTATAGTCCTAAAGCAATTAAATAACGTTTAACAATTGGTATAGCCATAATCCAGTTTTTATTGATAAATAGAATATATTGAGAATTTAGTTTTTAGGTATTCGAGCCATTGAATATTTTATTCGATTATATATCTACATTTTTCGCCAACATCCTTACCTTCAATAGATAATCATATTTAATTTTAAATTGACTTGATTAGCTAATTATTATACTGAGTTAATTAAATTTAATAGCTGAGCGATCAACTAAATCTTAAACTTAGTCTGTTGCTTATTACTGTCCACAGGAAGGGGGATTTAGAAAGCAATGAGGTTCACCGAATTATTACTTTCTGTAGCAATCTTTGGCATAATAGTCAAATTGAGAGATTGCCTTAGCTGAGAATATATTATATGAGCTTAACTTATTTTATTATTACCTTACTTCGGACAAAATATGATTTTCTTTCTAGCATCTTTATCAATTAGCTCTAATTATTTGCCTATTCCTAATTATGAATTTTCATTAATTATTATTATTATTTCTACGGTTATTACCACTGCCACCACCAAAGAATACGTTAGAGGTATCTTGTTGTAAAGACCGGAAAAACAGTACAAATTCCAGTGAACTTCTGATAGGAAGTGTATATTTCTCAAATAGATAATTAAGTTGATTAATCCAAGTACGATCAATAACAACTATATCCTCATTCTGAAGTAAAATATTTTGAGAACTATCGCCAAATATTGCTTTTGTCCCATCCAGCTCCCGCCTAATTATTTTCCTTTTTTCTTTGTCAAATCGAATTAAATTAATTGCTTTCAAATCTGCTGACTCTACTGCTATGCCATTGAGAATATCTATTAATCTGCTACCATTCGGGAGATTAGTAGTAGCTAAAGTGTCATTAGGATTACTAAAAATACGAATAGTAATTTGTTGTTGACTCAAAGTCGATTTACCAACTAGTTCCCGGTCATAACCAAAGTCTGACCCTGGTTCTAGTGTGGGTACAATCACAGCATCCCCATCCTTTAAGGGAATATTGGGCAAGTCAGTAGAATTTTGCAAAGGAGTATATAAATCAATTGTTTCTTCAATCACAGTACCATCGCCTAAGGTCCGGCGGACTAAAATCCGTCGCAGATCGGCAGTCAGGGAAGCACCACCAGCAGCTAATAAAGCAGAAGATACCTGATTTGCAGGGTAATAACCAGGTCGAGTTACTTCCCCATTTACAGTAACAATTCCAGTAGCTACCGCTCCTGCCTGACTATAATTAGTGAGTAACTCTCTGTCTTTTTCTTGAGGTATAATAGACTTCTGAGAAGGTATAATTACTACATCTCCATCTTCTAAACGTAAATCTGGGGGAGAACCACCTTCTTGTAGTGGGGTTAAAATATTTACTATCTGACTAACTACAGAACCATCAGCTAAGGTCCGACGCACTTCTACATTCCGCAGGTCTGCTGTAAAAGTTGTCCCACCTGCTGCTGCTAAAGCATCTGAAATTTGATAATTTCCTCCTACTGGATAATAACCAGGTCTCGTAATTTCTCCGGCAATTGTGATTCGGACTGGACGTTGGACAACTAAGGATATGGATACTTCTGGATTAATGATAAATTTATTTAGCTCAGAGGTAATTTTTGCTATTGCTTCTAATATGGTTAAATCTTGTAATAACACAGTTCCTATCAGAGGCATTTGAATTGTACCTTCTGGACCTATAGTTGTCGCTACATTTAGGTCAGCAAATCTTTGAACTTGAATCGAAAGTTGGTCTCCCGGTCCGAGTAAGTAACGTCTTAATCGTAAATCTGGGTCTGAGTCGAAATTGGGATCCAAGGGTGGAGAACCTATGGACGGGGATTTTATATTAGTTTGTGCAATATTTTTTTTAGAGTTATTAGGTAATTGGAGTTGCCCATAAGCAGTTTTGGGAAAAACCAACCCAGCTAAGGATAATATTATGACACTAGAGTAAAAGTTGGCTAAGGATAAAGAAATTAACTTTCGAGAATGGTGGTTAATCATAAGCTTTGAAGTTGCTTTTTTTGATTAAGTTTTGTTGTAGAGTTGACAAATATTTACTCACCCTAATCGGGAGTCTAAGCTGAAACTGTGGGAAAAAACCTAAATACTTAACTTTGTTCCCTTCTAGGATAAGGGGGGATAAATCTCCCTTATATTTGTAGGACAGAGGTTGAATAAAAGGTATTAATCTGCTGAAATTTACTAATATTCTTCAGCTAAATGTGCTACTACTTAAATTTTAATAAATTTCCATCAGTTATGCCAATTCAATTCAATAATTTGACTTTAATTATCAGAAATAATCGCAAAAATTTTTGTTATTTAAACTTTTCAGCCAATATAATTTTAACTTCTGACTTTTGAGTTTTGAATTTCGTGACAATGATATAACTAATTCTGTTCGTGATATTTCAAGCTTATTTAAATACTTCTGTCATCAGTGATGCTTGAATTTTTTGCCCGATAGATATCAGTTGTGGCAGATAGGGGTCTATATCTGCTAAAGGTTCAATAGGTAGTAAAATATTAACTGCTACCCAAGTTACTCGCTTTTTGGATATCATCGCTAATCTATCCTTCCAAAACCAATCACCAGTTTCTGGACTACCTCCTCCAGGCCAAGCATACCATTGCATAACTGCATAAGTTTGTTTATTTGTCCAGCCTCGAAAGAATCTAGCTTCTATATTAGAAGATTGCTTTTGTGAGTCTGTAGTTTCATTCCCATTCCCTGCTATTTCCAAGGTAAATTTCACTCGCTGGTGAAAATCTGTTTTCCAGCGATTAAATCCGTTTATATCCATCCATTCTACTTGGGGTTTGTCTCTAGGTCCATTCGGAGTTAAAAGTAACAAAACTACAGATTTATTATCCTGTTTAACTTTTTGCAGCAACCATTTATGGTCAGCAATCATCAGTTTTTGATGAGATATAGTTGGCAAATCAGAAATAGTTAATCCGTCTTCTCTTATTTGTCTTAAGTTTTTGAAATTAGTCATTTGGGCTGTATTTTTCCATGGTAATTTTCCTGTGATATAACCAGGAACAGCACCTACTACTAAAACAATTAACAAAAACACGAGTAATATCACTTTGGAAAGTTGATATTTGTGAAATAATTTAAAACTGTAAACCATAAAAAATAATGATAATTTGTAAACATTCAAATCTTAGTACTCAGCTATCCTCTTATAGAATAAATGCTTTATTGATTGTCAGTAAATAATGAATAATTCCTTCTAAGTTTAAAGGAGAGTACTTTACCAGTAACTTTTAATTCTCTCTCAATTTCTCAATTTATTTTACCTCCTGTTCTAAGTAATAGCTGATGGCTGAATGCTTACAATAATTTAATTTGGCTATGAGATTATCTGAATCACCAGAAATAATTGCACGACTATTTATGAATTATATTTCTATATAATATAATGCTTCTCAAGTTACTGAAGTACAATTGTTTTTTCTTTTCTCTGTTAACTGTTCCCTAAAATACTCAAACTTTGTACCTCAATTCAGATGACAATTTCTATATATTAGACTCATTTGGAGAATCGACTGATTTTGTGAAATAACTATCTACCCAGTTCATAATCAGAATTAATAAGCCTAACATACAGGCAGAATACATATCTCCACCCCATCCATCATGTAACCAATGAAAAGCTTCATCCTGACCTGTACCATGAAAAATTGTTAGTAAAGTATTTCTCAAAATATTTGCAGTGACACTAATTGATACTGTACTAACTAGTAAAAAAGTTGTCTTGGCACGACTTCCTATAGCCCCAGTCCAATAAAGTAACATTAGAGAAACATAGATACTGGTAAATAACATTTTTAAACCTGCACAATGGGGCGCAACTTCGACAATTCTATCCCCGACATATAAGTATATTTGTTCAACAGTAACCTCCATGTTCAACTGAGTTAAAATAAACCCAGCAACTGCAGCAATAAATTTCTGTAGAGGTAAGGCATAAGGTTCAATTAAGTAGGGAATATGATTAGGACTAGCAAGCAAAATAAATAGTAATGGCATACCCATTAATTTGAAACCAGGTATTCCTTTAAACCAAAGGCAAATGGCTGCCAATATTATGGGAAAAGATAAGTTTATTAAGTCTGGAATACCACTGATATACCATACTCCTGCAATTCCTAATAATACTGCTCCCAGAGGATGAGAAATATTTGGTAAGTTTTGCCATTGATGGCGATTATTCCAAACAATATAACCAGCAAAAGGTATACCTATTATTCCATGACTAAAATATTCATGTTCTATACTGATACTTTTATTGAGCCACCCATCATACCAATAGATTATTAATGGAACATACATCAAGAAGATTAGGGCAAAGATGGCTATTGTCAGTAAATTTTGTTCAATAGCAATAGGGAATTTTTGACGGCTTTGCATATTTTTTAGTTATATTGATGCTAATTAAAACAGTTAACAATTTAGACTATATCTTTTTAAAAGATATACAACATATTGGAGGTTAATTAAGTACAGATATTAATGTTAAAACTATTGTGTAAGCCTTGCCCAACTATCTATACTTTACTTATATCAAATATGCTGTAAATTCAGAATTTTTGAACTAGGTAGATGATGAAAAAAATATTCTATTTTTCTACTTATCCTAATTGTATAACTCAAATTCATTGATTTTATACCATTTCACTCTCCATAACTCAGAAATAGTTTCAGAACCTGGAGTGTAAAATAATTCCTAGCAATACTTGTGAGTTAAAAAGCGTTTAGCAATTCAGTAAACCTCGTACGGAAGAGTCGCCTCTTTCAGAGGAGCTGCACTAATGCTAATAGGTTAAATACCTCTTAAAATTAGACGACTTATAGAAGTCAATTAGGCGATAAGCTAGAAGTCGGGGATTTAGATCTAAGCTTTTCTGTTCCGGAATGCTGCTTCTTACAAAGTAGCTTTGAAACGCTTTTCATGTCGCTCCGTGAAACGCAAACAGATACCTAATTATATGCACAAATTTTTAGGCTGATAGCTAATAGCTAGTTAAAAGTTGAAGCCAATAGTATCTATTTTTTTGATTTTTGACTTTTTACTTCGGTGAAATGGTATAGATGATATTTTTGAGAAAACACCCTGAGCTTGAAAATCAATTAAACTAATAGTGACTAATTGATAATTTGACTAATTGTCTCAACAACGTGATTAATTTGTTCTTCACTAATTACAGGATACATTGGTAAAGATAGAATCTGTTTACTCAAAGTTTCACTGTTAGGAAAGTCTCCTTGTTTATAGCCTAAGTTTTGGTAAGCTGGTTGGAGATGACAAGGTATAGGGTAATGAACACCAACAGAAATTCCCGACGCTCCTAATTTCTCTTTCAAGGTATCGCGCTCAACAGGAGATTTGTCAGTGACTCGAATCACATATAAATGATAAATATGACCACTACCACTCAAATTGTGTATGGGAATAATACCTTTCTCTTGGATGGGGCTGAGGAGGGTCTCATATTTTTGCGCTGCTTGATTGCGATCGCTATTCCAACCTTCTAAATAAGGAAGCTTGACATTTAGTATGGCAGCTTGTAAAGTATCTAGCCTACTATTAGTACCTGGCTCCTCATGGACATATTTTTTAGGTGCCCCATAATTACGGAGGCTTCGCATTTTACTTGCCACCTCTGAGTCATTAGTAATAACTATTCCTCCATCCCCAAAACAACCTAAATTTTTACTGGGATAAAAGCTAAAAGCAGCAGCAGTACCAATACTGCCACCACGGTATCCTTCTCTTTCAGCCAAATGAGCTTGGGCTGCATCTTCAAATATAATTAGGTTGTTAGCTTGAGCAAAATCTTTAAGTTCTCTAGGAGCTACCATTTGACCATAAAGGTGTACTGGCAATATTACCTTGGTGTTCGATGAAACAGCTTTTTGAGCTGCTTCTAGGTCAATTAAGGCAGTTTCAAGATTGCAGTCTACTAAAACTGGGGTAGCACCAGCGTGAAGTACACCTATTAAAGTAGCAATAAATGTGTTAGCTGGTAAAATTACTTCATCTCCTGGACCAATACCACAAGCTTGCAGTCCAAGTGTTATAGCATCTGTGCCACAAGCAACTCCAATGGCATTTTCAACTCCACAAGCTTTAGCGAATGAGGACTCAAATTTTTCTACTGCTTGACCAAGTATAAAATCTCCTCTTTCTAATACTGTGTGAATCGAATTTTCTAATTCACTTTTAAGTGGTTGATGCTGGAGTTTTAGGTCAACGAAAGGAATATTTTTTGGCATACTCTTATAATATCTATCGGTTGTTTGGAAACCCATCAGATTTAGCTATGGTCTGAAAAACCATCGGCGACTTCTGTCACATTCTCCTTAAGGGGCGAAGGATTCCTGTTTTTGGGTATTTTTTTATACATTAAGTTGGCTTAGTTGGTACGTATAAGATAGCACAAATAAGTCTTGGAAACGATCGGGGCATAAGATTATATTCTAGTAATCTATAAAATATTGCTACAAATAAGTCTGATATGTATAGCTTAAGTTAGAAGTTAAATTTTTACTGTGACTAAATTTGAGAGGCGTGAGAATGTCCTAAGTGCCCTGATGACTGCTAAGTAGTCTTGCTTTTAGGAATTTCCTAGTTAAGAGAGGCAACAGCGAGTTAGTAGGATGTTTCATTAATTGAATAATGGATAATTACCTCTAGTTAAAACCGAGAGGATTGAAGATCAGGAAATCTTTTTAATTGATAATGTATAGTCGATAATGAAAACTATCTCTAATTATCAATTATCCATTGGAAAAGAGAGACTTAAAACTGAATTGATTAATTATCAATTATCCACCAGTAATTAATTTTGCTTATGCGTTTATAAAATAATCATCAATGATAATCTGGTGCTTCACCACAATAATTTATCAGGGATCGACACTGGTTATAGTTTTGATCGCAAGAAAATAAAGTCTCAAGCTCGACCTTTGAAGGGGATAGAAAAAGATAGTACAGAATTTTCTTGGCTCCGTATTCGATTAGGTACTTTGAACTATTAATTGATAACTGAAATGACCTCAAACATCTCTAAGTCCCTCAAGTTGCCTTCGTGGACTACTAGAAATTACCAAGGATAACCTATAGAAGCCATTTGGTATCTTTGCTTGGGACTAAATTTTTGAGGCACGGAGTCATCTGTAGCATATAGCAAATACACCAAAAAGATGGAAAAATATTCCAATACACCCCATCTCTCTATCACACCATCTATTTTTCAATAGATCCCAAATGGGTTCTATAAAGTCCATTTTTTTCTATATTTATCTTCTCAATCAGGTCTCTTCGCCTAAGTTATATAATCTTAATAATATTTTATATGTATTATCGAATAATAGAATTTTAAAAATGTTACGATTATGCAGTATGAAAAACTACATATACCCTTATGGGTAGCCATTATCTAGTGTAAGTTGGGAAAAAAAACAAATGGCTTCAGCTACAGATAATAAAGAAAAACAAAAAGCTTTAGATTCAGTCCTGAAAACGATAGAAAAAAGTTTTGGTAAAGGGTCAATTGTCCGTTTGGGAGATGCTACCCGCATGAAGGTAGAAACAATCCCTAGTGGAGCACTGACCTTAGATTTAGCATTGGGAGGAGGCTTACCCAAGGGCAGAGTTATTGAAATTTATGGGCCAGAAAGTTCGGGTAAAACAACTCTTGCTTTACACGCGATCGCTGAAACTCAGAAAACTGGAGGTATTGCCGCTTTTGTAGATGCGGAACACGCTCTAGATCCTACTTATGCTGCTGCATTAGGAGTAGATATTGAAAATTTATTGGTCTCTCAACCTGATACTGGTGAGATGGCCTTGGAAGTAGTGGATCACCTTGTTCGTTCTGTAGCTGTTGATATTGTAGTTGTTGACTCAGTAGCAGCATTGGTACCTAGAGCTGAAATTGAGGGAGATATGGGAGATTCTCACATGGGTCTCCAGGCTCGTTTAATGAGTCAAGCCCTACGGAAAATTACAGGTAATATTGGTAAATCTGGTTGTACGGTAGTTTTCCTTAACCAACTTCGTCAAAAAATAGGTGTTGTTTATGGTAACCCAGAAACCACTACTGGTGGTAATGCTCTTAAATTCTATGCTTCGGTCAGACTTGATATTCGTCGTACACAAACTCTGAAGAAATCTTCAGAGGAATATGGTATTCATGCTAAGGTAAAAGTTGCTAAAAATAAGGTTGCTCCTCCATTCCGCATTGCTGAATTTGATATTATTTTTGGTAAAGGAATTTCTAATGTCGGTTGTATTATTGACTTAGCAGAAGAGACAGATGTAATAAAACGTAGAGGTGCTTGGTACAGCTACGAAGGAAGTAATTTTGCTCAAGGTCGAGAAAAAGCTATTGCTTATATGGAAGAAAATATTGACTTTGCCAGAAAAATTGAAGATAAAGTTCGGGAGCAGTTAAGTGACGGTGCTGTGGTTTCTGCTAATTCTGTAGCGCGGGTTGATGAAATAGAAGACGACGAAGATGAGGATGAAACTCTAGAGGAAGAGTAAATTTTAGCTGGAGCTTTGTGTCATCTCACCCCAAATCACAGATTATGGTATGAGATGTCAGCATTAAACTATATTAATTTAAAAATGTCGAAGAATAGGCACATTCTATAGAATGTGCCTATAGAATATTTGATTATTTTTTCCCGAAAAAATTCAGCAACTCTCGATTTACTGTATGGGGTACTTCTTGCTGAATCCAATGACCACAGTCAGGAATAACTTTTAACCAGAAAGGAGCAGCAATTAATTTGTCTAAACCTTCTGTAAGTTTTTGACTTAAAAAATAATCTTCTTTACCCCATAAAATTAAAGTAGGTGCTGTAACTTGTTGTTGCTTAGGGTTGAAGTTTTTTAGCCAGTTTTGAGGCAAAAGAAATTGACGATAGTGATTAATTGCAGCGACTAAAGCTCCTGGTTTTTCTAATGCTGCTTGGTATATCTGAGTAATTTCAGCAGTAAAGGCGCTTTTACGAATGGCTTGTCCTTGGAAAACTCCTTTGATAAATTCTCTTAAGTTTTGCTGAATTAGCCATTCAGGAATTCCTGGAACTTGAAAAGCTAATATATACCAACTTCTGCGTATTTGATCTACATTTCCTGCCAGTTCTTGAATCAGTTTTTGTGGATGTGCTGCATTCAAGATTGCTAGACGGTTTAAGTATTGAGGAAATTTTTGAGCTAGGTGCCATGCGATCGCTCCTCCCCAATCATGGCCAACAATATGTGCTTTGACATAACCCAAACGTTCAATTAGTCCTCGAATGTCAGCAGCTAAAGTATCTAAGTCATAACCACTATCTGGTTTGTCCGAATCATTGTAGCCTCGTAAATCGGGAACTACAACCTTGAAATGACGTGCTAATGCCGGCATTTGATAGCGCCAAGAATACCAGAATTCTGGGAAACCATGAAGGAGTATGACTAATTCTCCCTCACCTTGAGTAACACAATGTAGGCGAATATTATTGGTGTCTACAAAGAAATGTTGCCATTGAGATTCCAGAAGACTCATAGTTTGCAATCAACTCTCCTATCTTGCCAGACCTCTGTATACTTTGTTAGTAGTAATTTGTGTCCAGCTAATGTTAAATTTTTAACTTATCTATATCTATAATACTAACATCTGGTTAAGCCACATTGTAATATTGATAGACAAGTAGCTTTTACTCTCTGGGTTAGAGCAATTATTAGGTTGCCAATTTTTATACTTATAGGACTTATCAAAAGAAACCCGGTTGCTTGGAGAAATTGCTTGTTTGAACAATTTCAATTTATAGAAGCCATTTGGTATCTATTTAACAAGTTGCAAGTCCAACAGCCATCGGGGTTTGATGATTCTAGCAGCCATTTTTCGTAATTTTTTGGTCTCCTGAACCCCTACAGTTATTAAGCTACTTCAAACGGCTTTCCTGAAGGCTTTACTTTTCCTCAAAAGATACGCTTAGGGGTTCTATATATATATTAAAGAAATGGGTTTCTAGATTCCCATCAGTAATTCCTGATTTACTTAGGAGTATTGCCCAGATATGTAATAATAATGGCATCATCTATCAATAAGTGTGATGAAATGTCTAGGTTTAATCCTCCTGTGATTACCTGAAGCAGAGTAGGTAGAGATGAGGTTTCCTGCAAATTCCCTATGAGTCAGGAACTTATATTTGTAAAAAAGTTTACTAAAATAGCTTTTCAGCTTGTGCCAATTTTAAACACTTGAATTGGGTATAGCTACAAATTATTCCATTAATTCTGAAAGGCGTAAAAAATCATCCATTAGCCTTAATTGATTTTTGGTTTTTCTTTTAGATAATGTATATTATAGATACAGTAAATTTCTGGAAGTGTAAAATCTGGGTTATATGAGTTTCAAAAAATACTACTACACAGTATTTGCTTGAAAGGAGTCAGGATTCAGAATGATAGATTCAGGAATTATGGATTCACAACATTTTTCGTGATTTAAAGTTAAACTCCCACTAATGGAGTAAAAACAGTCCCATAAGTTTAATAAATTCTTTATTCTGCCAATTATATAGTTTTAATTACAGGTTTATAGTTGGCAGGAAGTCTGTTATAAGTTTTGCATCTATTCTAATTTAACTATCTGGTTTAAATTTAGTATTATGACCACAATATCTAAACCAGAATAACTATTAGACTAAATGGCCTTATTGAGACTTAAGTCTTCCTCTCTAAGTTGATTAGGCTTTTGACAAGGCTGAATCTGATTTTTCACCAAATTAGCTAGTTCTTGTAACTGGCTAATTGCTTCAGCTCCTTCTAATTTCATTAATTCACGGTCATCTCGCATCTCTGTCCATGTAATTCCATAATCTGATACAAGGAAACGGATCAGATGATTTTCTCCCAGGCTGACCATAAATGATGCACTATTCATTTGACCTCCACAAGTGTAACAGGATGCCAAATATCCTCTATTTTCTAGCACAATTGCCAGAGCTTGTAAATTCATTACCAGGTCTTGTACAAATTGACGATGTTGTTCTGCAAGTCTCTGAAACACAATGATCCTCCTATCACCACAACCCTAGATTTTATACTTTGTTAAGTTTTTATAAAATTTTGCTGTTTAACTTCTGAAATAGTATAAACCTAATTATCTTTTATCGCATACCTATGAAATGGCCTTTAATACTATATCTCTTAACTTAACTGATAGGATTTTTAAGCAAAGTATCAACCACAACATTCAGCTAAATGCTTGTATTTTCTAGACTCAAGCTATTAAATTTAACTTCTCAAATCAGGGATTGAGAAACTCAAATTCGGAAATTATATAAATAATTAATTATCGCTATAAGTCAAATACTATCTAGACAAATTAATAGCTATAAGCAAGAGTTATTAATCGGAATCCAATCGTAGTTTTATTTAACTAAATCAAATCTAAGTTTTCCTAGGGGTTAATTATTTTTGCATTTGCAATTATTGAAGACTTTGGTATAAACAAAATATTTAGATTCAATCAGGATTTAGGAAGATAAAATCATGTTGATGCTTATTAATTTTGCTAATTTCAGTCCGATCTAGTTACTTCAAGTTATAAATAGCAAATGTTTAGTTTAGTAACCAACTATTGAATATTTGATTTTGTCAGTTGTTTTTTTTAATACGTATTCATGAGAAATTAATCTGGGGTCAAAATTATCATTCTTGATAAGATTTTGTCACAAATTTTCTCTTGATTTTCAAGATTAATAAATATCAATAATTTTAGCAAGTATTAATACTAATTTTTGCTTAATTATAAGTAGATATTCATTAATTTCATCAAACCAATATCCCGGAGAATATAATATTTTTAAGTATCTTAGCAATAGAACTAATTTTATTAATTCTTACCCAATTAAAAATCAGGAATTAGTTAAGATTTTTTTCTAACTTTGATCTACTAAGGTAGATCAAAACTTATTCAACTTGCCACCATCCAAAAGCAGGACCAATGAATCTAACTGTTAACCAGCCAAAAATAAGGAATCCAATACCAATCCATGCACCAGTTGTAGTTAACTGTATAAATTGTTGACTTTGACTTTTAGTAATTGGCAACCAAGAAATAAACCGTTCTTCTTGACCGTAATCTTCTCCTAGTGCTTCTTTACGACGCTTTGCTTCACCCATAGATTATCTCAACCTTTATTCTGTAATTTCTATCTAGATCATAACAATAATTATTAGTAAAAATAAAGTCAGTTTGTTAAATCTATTTAAAAATAGTATCAAAAAAGTTTACTTTAAGAATTAGTTCTTAATCTATTGATTAATCAAGCAGTACTAACTAAATTTATAGTTATCAAAATAATTGGGTCGCTCAACCCCGCCTTTTAAGGCAAAATGTTTTTGGAGGGTTGCTCTAATCCCCGTTACAAAAATGACTGTCTTGAGTGTGTCTTACATTCTGTTCGCGAAGCGTTTCCGCAGGAAACGGGGACCTCAGAATTACACACTCGCTTCTGACTTCTGACTTCGTTAAGGTTATCTACCTTCAGTTAAGGACTTCTTGTAGGGGATTCGTAGGTAGGGCGAGGCCAGGGAACCTTTGAATCAGACCAGTCCACCCTTGGGTTTCAGATCCAAAGGTCTAAATGATACAATAATTTTCTTGTAGTTCAATCCCCATAATCATTAATCCTAGTCCCTATTCCCTTCTTCAACTTAACCATGTAGTATCTAAGTAATCAATTTTGGCAAAGGGACTAAAAGCTGCTAAAACTTGCTTGCCATAACTACGATGAATCACACGACTATCCAACACAGCAACGACACCTTGAGATTCTCGCACAGAGGCAATAGCACGTTGCAACTCTTGTAGTGCCTTTGGTAAAAGGTATAATCTAAACCAATCTAAACCCCGTTGCTTATAAAAATTTACTCGTCCAGATACTAACGGATGTTCCAAAGATGGAAGGGGCAAAGTAGTAATTATTAATAATTTAGGTGCTTTGAGTTCTCTTTGATGTTGTTGCCAAAACTCCCAACCAGTAATTAAGATTCCATTTTCTTCAGGAGAAACAGTTTCCACTTGAACTCGGGAACCAAATTCAGAGGCCAAAATAGCACCCACTTGATTTTTAAGTGGTACATCTCCGATGAGGATCGCTATTAATCCATCAATAGCACTGGAACTGATATACAGTAAAGTCTGAATCTCTGCAATTAATGCTGCTTGGAATTGAGGTGTATTCGGCATTGGTAAGCCATTGGGCAAATATAGTTGAATCATCTCATTGCGACGATCAGGGGAAAATTTAACGCAGGTTAGATCCCCTAGCCCCATCATCTGTCTGTAGCTATAAGCTTGTGTTTCTAAGTCTAATGCTCCTCCAATAATTACAATAGGTTGTTTAGTCCAAATATTATTGAGAGCTTCAGCTAAATCATAAGGAGTGCAGTACAAAGAAAATGATCCCCTTTGGCGATGAATTTCTGCCCACCTTAGTTGTCCATTGCTTTGCCACTGAAACCAAAAATCATGATTCAAATGATTAGTCTGTAATTCCTCATTTTCTGAAGGCAATGACAAACTTTCGATGAGATTTTGTAAAATCTCTTGCTCATGTTGTTCAATTAAGTAGCAACTGTAGGGGTTAGCTGGATGTTGGAAGAGCGATCGCGTTAAGTTGATCCTTGTCTGACGAATTAAGTCAGTTTGAGCAGAATAAACTTCCATCAGTTGATTCCAGTCAGTAGGTAAAAAGCTAGTGGTTAAATAATTTTGTACCCAAGTTTCTAGATTATCTGCCCAATCAATAATTGTCGGAATACCTTTAGAAAACTGGTTATCCTGCCATTGGCTAACTAACCAAGCTTCGGGGGTCATTAGTAGTAGTCCATTAAAATCGGGGTCTTGTGGCGGATAGGTTTGGATTGCTTTATTAGGGATTGATGAACTAATCTGAGAGTGATTTGCTAGTAATCTAGGAATTTCGACAGTGAGTAAATGTTCTTGTACTGGCTGAGGAGCGACTAATATTGTTTTTCTTGGCCACATTAAGATTGGTAGCAGATAACTTAATTGATATTGTTGATTATGGCTACCTGGTGGAGAAGCTGTTTGAATTAAAGCACTACGCCCAAGTCGCAAAGCTCTTGCTACTAGCCGTGCCATAGTTAAATTATGAGGCCAGTAAGGTTGATTTTGCGATTGCAGGAAATTCAACAGGGATTGATGGACTTCTACTTCGATCACAGATTTTAACCAAAGTGATAAAAGCTATTAATAAAATCAGCTACCTTATTATCAGGGGGTAAAGAGAATTTTTGTTCATCTATATTTTTACAGATTTTTTTCCCAAAATCTGGATTGCTACTTACTACTAAACTCTTACCACTTGAATTATTTAAAATTAACTGAGTAGGGGCTGAAAAAAAAGTAATCTTGCGTCTAACAGAGTCAATAATTTTTTTAATTCTCTGATTTTTTTGGATGACTTGTTCCATACCGATTTCTAATTCTAAAATTTTGGCATTGATTTTTTGTAAAGGGTTATTTTTGACAATTTCTATAATGTTAACTTGAGCTTTTTTAGCATCAGCAAAAGGTAATATAGCTATAAATGCTAGTATAAATAATAGTTCATCACTGTCTACTCTAAAACTCAAAATAGTTCTTTGATAGTGAACTTCAATACTGGGAGGACGGTTAATAAAATCGTAATCCTTAGCCAAGTGATAGTAAGTTGTAGTAAGAGCCACATTAGCTTTCAGGTCTAAAGTTGAATCAACAATAATTTGAACTATTGGGGATTTGTGATTAAAAAATCTTTTAGATTCTGCTGATGATTTAAAGTGATAAACTTGACTACGATCTCCATCAGGACTAACATCAATCCATTCACAAACAATGTCTTCGGCCTTAAGATTTAATCTAGGAACTTCATAAAGTTTTGCTCCGGTTAAAATTGCTCCCGATAAATCTACTCCCACTAAATCAGCTCTGACTAAATTGGCTTCAGTTAAATCAGCATGAACTAGGCTAGCATTCGTTAATTTTGTATTAGTTAAATTCGCTCCACGAAGATTAGCTCCACTTAATTTAACATTACTGAGGTCAGCATCAGTTAAGTCAGCTCCATTGAGAATAGCCCATCTCAGATTAGCCCCATTAAATGTAGTATTCGTGAGATTAGCCATACTTAGATGGGCTTGTCTCAATTCAGAATTAGTAAAATTAGCCCCTTCTAGATTTGCTTTTGTTAGATCCGCATTATGAAGGTCAGCTTTTTCTAGATTACTTTTTTGTCCTAAAGCAAATCTGAGGTTCACGCCACTTAGGTTGGCTTCACTTAAGTTAGCTTCTGTGATATTCGCCTCTCTCATGTCGGCACCACTGAGATTGGCTTGGGTAAGATTAGCTAGAGTTAATTCTACTCTAACTAATTCTCCTTTAACTAAGGTAGCTTCTACTAATTGAGCTTCACTCAGATTAGCTCGGACTAGATTGGCCACATTGAGAGTTGCTTGATTTAATATAGCCTTTTTCATATTGGCACTACTGAGGCGGGCTATATTGAGATTAGCTTTCGTAAGATTGGCTTCACTAAGATTTGCACCACTGAGATTACAGACAAATAAAATAGCATTACTGAGATTAGTTTTGCTCAAGTTCATCTGACTCAGATTAACTTCTGTCAAGTTGATGGCAGCAAAATTTCTTTTTCCTTGTGCATATTTTTTGACTAATTCGTATCTTTTTAATATTTCTTCTGACATTTGTTATTGAGTAGTCAAGTTTACTAAATATAATAATTCTTATACTGGTGATGTACAAAATTCTAGGTGTTAGGGAATAGGGAATAGGGAAAAGAAAATAAAAAAGAAAAGTTTACTTCACGCTTCCTGCGAAACCCTATAGCTTTTTCAATTGTTTTAAGATGACTATAATTAGAGCGTATTTGTCAATAAAAAATTAAACCTGTGTATAAGCTGGTTCATTAATGGATAATAGATAATTACCTCTGGTTAAAACCGTAACGGAATTGAATATAAGGAAATATCCTAGCACTTTTCTCTTGGTTGATTGGATATGGCGTTTAGCTAGCGCACAACTTTCCTATCGGAATGCTAGCGCAAACGCACTTCGGCTGTCGCTGACATGAAAAGCGGAGCGGCTCTATGAAGAGGGGGAAACCTCGCCATCCCATCCTTCGGAATGCTCCGAAACAACTGCTTTTTCCTCTATCCAATGAGAGTCTTTTAACCAAGGTATTTAATTAATAATTATTAATTATTCGGTCAAGGTAGAAATCAAGGGTTTTTAACTTCGTGATTTAATAAATATCTACTGACATACCCTATTCTCTATTTCCTATAAACAAAGTTTTTTAACATTCTTTTATCAAATTGCTATTAAATTATTTCGGGATTTGGCTCTTTTACAGATTTATTACTATCAGTATGATAAATTACAGCAGTTTTCATTCTAGTAGAACAAAGTAGGGACGTTCCATTGAACGTCCCTACAAGGGTTATCGTTTTGACTATATAATTCATCTACCTGAAAACCTATATAAAAAAATGATTCAGGTACTTTTAGCCAAAACCTAATACCAAACATTACTGATTTTGACTATGTTTTCTTTATTACTTGGTATTTAAAAATGTTAACTTATCACTCCTGACGACAAAAAATATTTAGTAAAACTTTTGATATTTGGTATTATACCAATTCCCAAAAATAATGCAATACCTTCTTTAAAACTAATAAAACATAGGATTAATGCATGGAAATTGGTATTATTCGCTTGAACTATACTTCCTACTCTCAGGAGAATGTAGCAAAATTTTTGATATTTGGTATTAGAAATTTTTTCAAATTAGTTTTTCGCCTTAATTAGCTCCAAACTCTATACCTTGAAATTCAATTATTCAGCAAGATTTTTGACAAATAATACTAAGCTTTTATAAAATTCTTGATTATCTATAAAAGAGTTAACTAAGTATTCTTGATTTATGTCTTTTTTGATGAAAAAATTAGAGATGGCTTCGCTATAACCTAAACTATTTGTTAGACAAAAATCTTCTCCTATTGAATTAACTATCTTAATTTTAAGAAGGGAACTAAAAAACTTTAAATTTTGTATTTGAGGAGGTTGAGTATTATTAGCTTTTAGTTCATCAATTATTCTTTTCATTTTATTAAGGCTTACCCTAATCTTCGCAAAACGATTGGATGTTCTAACATCTAAATTTCTAGAGTAGTATTGGGAAACTTGATCGATTAATTTGAAAAAATAATTTTGAGTTAATGTAGATACTTTAAATGGATAAATCATTAGATATGCAGTAGGAAATAATTGCTCATCTTTATCTACTCGAATTGATAATATAGTTTTTTTATAATTTACTTCAATATTAGGAGGTAATCCCAAGAGATTATACTGTTTATAAATTTGACGATAGATAGCAGCTAAAGCTAAATGAGAATCAGGATCTAAAGGTGCATCAACTTTAACTTTTATAGTGGGTTGACTAGCATTAAAAAAAAGCTTAGATTGTTCTGGAGTCAAGTTGATAATTTTGCTACCATCACCATTGAAACTCATATCAACCCAATTACAAGTAATATTTTCCGCAGTTATCCTAAATCGTGATACTCCATAGAGCTTACTACCTGTTAGGGTTGCTGATGTTAAATCTACTCCTTCGCAACTAACATGAATTAAATTACTTTTGGTTAAATCAGCATTAACTAAAACAGCATTAGACAAATTAGAATTATGCAAGTTTGCCCCATGTAAATTTACGCTATTGAGTATAGCTGAATCAAGATTAGCTCCACTCAAATTAGCTCCTGTTAAATCAGCCTCTGTTAAGTTAGCTCCTTTAAAATTAGCCTGACTTAAATTAGAGAGAGAGAGATTAGCTTGTCTAAGTTCAGCATTATTAAAGTTCACTCCTCTCAAATCAGCTTTACCAAGATTTGCTTTATGTAAATTAGCTCTTTCTAGGTTAGCATCAGCTAGGCAAGAACTTCGTAAACGAGCAGAATGTAAGTCTACTAATTGTAGGTTAGCTTGTTTTAAAATAGCTTCTCTTAAATCAGCCTCTGCTAAATTAGCACCTTTGAGATTAGCATTACTCATATTTACCCGAATTAATTCTGCTCTAATTAACTTAGCTTCAATTAATTCAGCATTGCTTAAATCAGCTTGAATTAGGTTAGCAAGATTGAGATTTGCACCGTTAAGTTTGGCATTAGTTAGATTAATTTTAGTAAGTCTGGATACATTTAGTTTGGCTCCATTTAGGTTGGCTTCACTAAGATTAGCTTCACTGAAATTAGTCAGATTTAATACTGCTTGACTTAAATTAATCTGGTTGAGATTAACTTTGCTAAGATTGGCTTCACACAGAATAATACCTGTAAAGTTTTTTTCTCCTTTTGTGTATTGTTGAAGTATTTCTTCTCGATTCATATTTTTAGAATATATTTATTTGAAAGTTGATTTTTTTGCTCTGATCATAGATTTGAATAGTTAAAATATACTATTTTTACTTTACTGTATTTCTAGGGAAATAAAAAAATAAAATCTTTGATATTGTTTGACTTTATTTTTTTTACATTATACAGTCTATTATATGTAAATATCGTACAGTAATTATAGTATATTATCCTAACAAAAATGAATCGTTAATTTGAAACTTAAAAAAACTTGTATTTAACCTACTGCCACTGTATGTCATACACCACATAATGGACTTTAATATTCTATTAATTTAATTTGAAATAATAAAAAATATTGAATTTATGTAGAGATTCTGTATGCAGTATTTTCTATTTATAATTAATTTACTAATCTTGACTGCAAATTAAGGGTTGCTCTGAATATCACTGATTATTTTTTGTACACAGTTATATAATTTTTATTCCTTCTCTATGAATTGATTCTAACTTAATTTTTTCCTTCTTCTTTACCTGTATTATTTCTAATATTATTTTTTACACATTAGCTTGTATAATATTAGTTTTATTAATTAAGTGACTAGTTCAAATTAGCCTTGAAAGATAAAAAATAATAGCTGAGGAATTAGTTATTCATACTTATATTTCCATATTTACTCAAAAATTATTCTCTAAAGATTAAATTTATGATTTATGAAAGCCATCAATAAAATCAATAATTGTATTAATAGAATATGGTTCTGTTTGAGGTACTTGAGTTATGGTTTCTACTTCACGATTTTGACTAACTTTATTTACTATTCGCTTACCAAATGTAGGATGATGGTAGACATTAAATTTTTGACTACTGGAATTAATTATAGTTATTCTTGTTGCTGTCTGAAAAAATTTAATTCCATTGCAAAATTTCAGCAATGCTTTGTCCTTCTTAATTTGATTAACTTGTTTAATTGATTTAGTTAAAACTGTACTTAACTGCCGAATTGTTTGAGCTACTACAGGAGTTAAATAATTTATATCTTGAGACTTAAGTATTTTCACAATACTGATAATATTCTCTTGGGTTTTAGTAGAATCATGAAAAGGTATAATAGCAATATAAGCAATAGCAAATAGCTTTTCATCACTGTTCATTGGAAACGAAATTATTGTTCTGCAAGAATTAACTTCTATAGAAGGAGGTTGATTTAGCTCTGGTAAATACTTACTGATTTGATAATATGTTGCAGCTAGAGCATAATGACTAGAACTATCTAAGGAACTATCAACAATAATCTTCACTTGAGGAAGAGTTTCATGAAAGAAACTTTTAATTTTGCCAGAATTAAGAGAATAAACTTGACTTTTATCTCCATTAGGACTTAAATCAAGCCACTCACAGCTTACTGCTTCTGTTTTAATTCCGAGACGAGAGGCGCCAAAAATTTTGGCTCCTGTTAAAGTTGCCCCCGTTAAATCTGCTCCAATCCAATCTACTTCAATTAAACAGGCACTTGATAAATTAGCATGAACCAGACTAGCATTTAAAAGGTTAGATTGGGATAAATCTGCTCTACTTAGATCAGCACCACTGAGTTTAGCATCACTGAGACTTGCCGACTTCAATTTAGCTCCACTTAAATCAGCCCAACGTAGGTTAGCCCCACTTAAATCAGCCCCATTCAAATTAGCACCAGTCAGATTAGTTTGTCTCAATTCAGCACCACTGAGGTCTGCACCACTAAGGTCTGCACCACTAAGATCTGCTCCTTGCAAGTTAGCTTCTATTAGATTAGATCCTGTAAGAGAAGCAAAACGCAGGTTAGCTCCCTTTAAATTAGCACCACTAAGATTAGTTTTTCTGAGTGTAGCTTCAACAAGACTAGCTCCACTTAAGTCAGCTAAAGAAAGATTTGCACCACTTAATTCTGCCCTAATCAACTCTGCTCTAATCAATTTAGCAGCAATTAATTGAGCTTTTTTCAAATTAACTAAAACTAGATTAGCTACATTTAAATCAGCGCCATTTAAGTTTGTGCCACTAAGATGCGCCCCGTTAAGTTTAGTGATATTAAGTTTAGCTTTACTAAGATTAGAATCAGTTAAATTTGCACCACTGAGATTGGCAACACTGAGGTTGACGCCACTAAGATTTGCGCCACTGAGATTAATCCCAGTTAAATTGGCCTCAAAAAGATTGAGGTCAGTAAAATCTCTTTCACCAGCAGCATATTTTTCTTGAAGTTCTTCGATTATCATTAGGGCGCACCCTTGTATCATACCCATTACATTATGATTAATATAGGTATTGTCGGATTAGGTTTAATTGGTGGCTCAATCGGATTGGATTTAAGAACCTTGGGTTATCGTGTTCTAGGGGTCTCTCGTCGAGAACAAACTTGTCAAAAGGCAATTGCTCTTGGAGCTGTTGATGAAGCTAGCTTGGAACTATCTATACTATCTATTGCTGATTTAATATTTATCTGTACTCCCATATCAGGTATTATTCCTACTCTAGAACAGCTTATTCCTTTTCTTTCTCCCTCTGCAATTCTAACTGATGTGGGTTCTGTTAAGACACCTATTCTCGAAGGTGTTTCTCAACTTTGGCCTAATTTTGTAGGTGGACATCCTATGGCTGGCAAAGCAGAAAGTGGGATTGAAGTGGCTCAATTGGGTTTATTTCAAGATAGACCTTATGTGCTGACTCCTAATGAAAATACTCCCCTGGAGTCTGTGGAGAAAGTTGAGGCAATAGCTAGGTTGCTCAAGAGTCAAGTTTATTTTTGTAACCCCCACGAACATGATCAAGCTGTTGCTTGGATCTCTCATTTGCCTGTGATGGCCAGTGCTAGTTTAATTTCTGCTTGTATGAGTGAGAGTAATGCTACTGTTGTTAAGTTAGCACAAGAGTTAGCTAGTTCTGGTTTCCGTGACACTAGCCGGGTGGGAGGAGGCAATCCAGAGTTAGGACGAATGATGGCCCAATATAATCGTTTAGAGGTTTTGCGATCGCTCTATTCTTTTCGTGACCAAATTGATGGGTTTATTCAAGATCTTGAACAAGAAGATTGGCAGACTATTGAAGAAAAATTAAGGTACACAGAGCAAAATAGAAGACTCTTTTTGCAGCATGAAATTTGAAATTTAAGAAGGAGTCACGAAAAAGAATGAATTAGTTTGGGATTTAAGATACAACAAAGCCATTGAGAAATACTATTAGATGATGAAATTAGCTTTTTTAATCTCCAAATTAATTATGCCTCTAGTAGATTGACTTATTGATTTTCCTATGGATTAAATTCTGCATAGTAGCGGAGATAATTAACAGTATTTTTGACAAAACCTGCCACAGGTACAGCGATTAATAAACCTAATACTCCCCATACTTGCGCCCCCACTAATAAACTTAGTAAAATCCAAACAGGATTGAGACCTGTAAACCCTCCTAGTATTCTAGGGGCAACAAAATTTTCAATTGCTTGTTCGATTAAGACTATCACAATTAAAACTTTTATTCCGAGCCAAAAATTTTCTAAAGTTATTAATAAACTGACGAGAGTTACACCCAAAGCAGTACCAAAAGGAACTAAAGTCATAAACCCAATTCCGATACCAAATAATAAACCAAAAGGAGTTCCTAGAAATAACAAACTTAGGGTCATAGAAACACCCATCAAACAAGCTAGTGTTGCTTGACCAATAAAATAATTTTCAAAATTTTGTCTAAATGATTTGCGGATATGAATCTCTAGGTGATTAGGGAACCAATTAAATATTCCATTCCAAAGACGATCGCCGTGTAGCATTAGATAAAAAGTAATAACTATGGTGATTAAAATATCAAAAATTCTACCTACTGTATTCAGAACAAAACTAATAATTTCTCCTGTAATATATTCCAACTGAGAAGATAAACTTTCTGTAAATCTGTTTGTCCAAACTGTGAAATTAATCGGTAATTGACGCTTAGATGCCCATTGGTCAAATAATTCTAATTGTTGATTTCCTGATTCGAGCCAACTAGGAAATTTTTCAATTAATCCAGTCAGTTGTTCTAATAGCAAGGGAATTAGAATAACTCCCAAAACTAATATTATTACTAATGCCACTAAAAATACTAAAATAACTGCTCTATGTCTTTTAACTCCATGTTTCTCTAAAAAAAGTACTGGGTAATCTAGCAGAAAAGAGAGTAATGTTGCAGATACAGTTATTGTAATTATTCGACTAAAATATTGGAATATTTGTAGTAAAGCCCAACCATTTATTACAATTATTGGTAATGCTAAGTACCAAAATAATCTTTTATTAAGTAATTTCAGCATAAATTAGTTTTTATAGGGAGTAGAAAAGAGAAAATACTATTGTATCAATGTCCTAACACTTTTTTGTAGTTCTATAAATAGTCAAAACCTGTTCAAATTGACTGAATTAAATTTATCAAAAGTAGTTATTTGTTTAGAACTTCTGTTGTGAATTTATGAATTGATTATAAAATTGGCAAGCAACAAAATCAATTATTGAAGAGGTAAAAAATGCCTTTGAGTAATTTCAAGACTATTGGTGAAGTTCTTAAAAAATTTCAATTTACTTACACTGAAGAAAATTTTATCAGCGAAATACCCTTTAATATTTCTGATTACTTCCGTGAAGATTTAGAACTTACCATACGGGATTCTGTTGTTGATAATTCAGAATTTGCTATCTGTGAAAATCTTATTTATCCCATTCTCAAGGAAGTTTAGAAAATCTACCGCCAAAATTTTATTTGATGGAGTCATCAATCTTTAAAGTTGTGATGAACAATTATCAGGATTTCCTGAATATATTTTGCCTAAAAGTTCGCCTTTAGGTAAAGTTTTTTTGATAGACCATATTTTATTTGAGTTGAAGCTAAACAAGATAACTTTGAAACAGATTCGGCACAATGTTTAGCAGAGATGATTGCTGCTCAAAGATTAAATAGAGAAAATACAATTATTGTTTTTAGTATTATTTCTAATGGTGTAACATGGGAATTTAGCAAATTAGGATTTGACAAATTTACTACAAATATTACTCCTTGTATTATCTATGAACTAGATAAATTATTTGCTGTAGTAAATTTTGTCTTTAAACAATGTGAAATACAGCCAGATAATTTAATTGTAATGTAAGGATTTCCTACCGGATGGTGCGAAACAGCTCTTAGCTATCAGCTATCAACCATTAATAATGAATAATTATTGTTAGGATTAACGAAGAAGTTTAAGAAGTAATAATATAGAGATGTTTAATAAAACATCTCTACTTTAATTATGATTTTACAAAATTTGATATAGCTAAGAAAGAATTGGTTTAGGACATAGACTGATGATAAATCTTAGACTAGGAAATGTTTTTCCAACTTTTCCCTGTTCCCTATTCCCTATTCCCTACTATATTAATTAACTCTGCTGCAATTCATCTAAACTAGCTAAAACTTCTTGACTATGAATAGGCGGTCTTACTCCTAGAAAAATTTCCTGCAACATTCCATCTGGGTCGATAATAAAAGTATGCCTCATTGAAAAAAAGTTTAGCCATGAACCGTAAGCTTTACTAACAGTTCCGTCAGTATCAGCTAACAATGGAAATTTTAAACCTTCAGAATCACAAAAGTCTGCGTGAGAATCTATATCATCTGCACTAACGCCTAAAATTTGAGCATTTCTAGAAATATATTTTGGTAAATCTTGCTGGAACCTACGCGCTTCAATTGTGCAACCAGAAGTAAAATCTTTGGGGTAAAAATAAAGCACTACCCACTCACCACGATAATCTGATAAAGAAATTTCCCCATCTCCTGTATTAGTCGGTAGGGTAAATTCTGGTGCTGGTTGGTATAACTCAGGTAGTTTACCTCCAAGTGCCCAAACATTGGGAATAAAGTTAAACCAAGTTATCAAAGCTAGACAAATAGCTAAAAATATGGTATTAAAATGCCGACGAGATGTCATAATTTATGATAAAAACTCTACTTCATATAAGTTTACATAAATTTGGGAACAAATTTTATGTAGAAAATTGCCTATGTATTGTCCCATTTAGATGAGGATCTAAATAGTTTGTCAAGATTGATTTGATGGGTAAGCTATTAAATTTTCTCCCCTGTCTTTCTAGTAACTGTCTTAACCAATTATTTGAAAATTGACTAAAAGATAAGGTCTCCAGCTTCCCCTAATTCTAGGGGATGAAAAAATCAACTTCAGTATTTAACTATTGCGCAACAGTTTTTAGATTTTAGATAAATTGGTAAGAGTAGTGATAGTGCTACCTACCACTAAGGGTTTCATGTCTCGCAGCAAAACGCCTAATGGAACTTCTCTATAAGGTTACACTTAATATAAAGATAATAGCTGTCAGTAAAATTCAGATCTAGATAAGAATTATCAAGTACATTGTTACAGAGAAATGGTATCAGGAAAAATATGGTTAAGCATTTCCTGCGGAATGCGGCGCAAACAACCATCAACTATTAGTCAGAAAGTGATTAAATTATTGTCAGGTACAAGTCGAATTAGTTATTGATAGTATTGAGAGAGAATTAAAATTTATTCTAAAATAAATAACTTGTACAAAAAAATTTCCGATTAAATTAAATAAAAATGGAAGAAAATTTACTGCAAATATCAGGTCTAGCAACAGTATTAATGATCATTGACAATCAAATCGTTACCATCGAGATTGATGGATTCAATGCACCAATAACTGGAGGTAATTTTGTTGATTTAGTAGAACGAAATTTTTATGATGGTGTGAGATTTCATCGTATAGAAAATCAACCACAATTTTCATTAGTTCAAGGAGGCGATCCTTTTAGTAGAAATCCAGATATCCCTTTGGAACTTTTAGGCAGTGGTAATTTTATCGATCCAATAACAAATCAATTTCGATTTATTCCATTAGAAATTAAGCCTTTAGGGCTAGGACAACCAATTTTTTACAATCAAATAGTTCCTCCTCCCGTACAATTACCAAATGTAGCAGGTGCTATTGGAATGGCTCGTACACAGGTTTTAAATTCAGCATCTTCTCAATTTTATATTCCCTTGAATGATGTATCAGTATTAGATGGTGGATTTGCCATATTTGGTAATGTAATAGATGGGTTAGATGTCATAGAAGAAATAGAATTAGGCGATAGTATTACTGCTGCTAGAGTTACACAAGGAATAATTCCTAGCCGAGTTTCACAAATTATTACTGATACATCCCTGCTCAATAATTTTATTAATATTGTTAATCGCGCTAATATCCCATTACCTATTGATTTTTTTCAAGTATTAACAGAAGGAGATGATATTTTTGAAATTTCTACAGAATTATCTCAAGAAGTATTTGGTGTATTGGGATTGGAAGGAAATGATGAAATTACAGGTTCAATAATTAATGATGTTATTAATGGTAATCAGGGAGATGATAGTTTAGATGGTAGAGATAGTTCCGATTATCTTCGAGGTGGAAAAGGATTAGATTTGTTATCTGGTGGTCTAGATGATGATCTTCTGAATGGTAATTTAGATAGTGATACTTTATTTGGTGATGAAGGAAATGATTTTTTACGAGGTGGTAAAGATAGTGATGTATTAACTGGTGGTGAAGGAAATGATATTTTAATTGGTGATGCTGGTACAGATAATTTGCTAGGGGAAGCTGGTGCAGATACTTTTGTTTTGGCAGTAATTGACAATGAAGAAGATAATGCTGATACGATAGAAGATTTTAATTTTTCTGAAGGGGATAGAATTGGTGTTTCGGAGCAAATATCTACTCTTTCTTTTATTCAAGAAGGCGATAGTACGATTATTCAAATAGAAGCTGAAGAAGAGGAAAATAATATTATTCTTGGTACTGTGAATAATTCAGTGGCAGAAGAAGTTAGAAGTGCGACTTTCTTTTTTGATTTTACTACTATTTCTGTCCCTGATGCACTACCTTTTGGAGATGCTGCTTTGAGAATTGGATAATTAATTTTAGCTATAAATTGAAAAGTTTAATAGCAGTAGTGGATTGTTTCATCTTAAATTGTAGAATGGCGCGTCAAGCTTGAAAATGTGGATTAAAAACCTAACCCCCTAACCCCCTTGGGGGGGATTTATCCCCTATCAAAAGCAGGAGAGCGGTTAGGGGAGAGGTCTTCGCTTGTTGCTCGCAACACACCATTTCAAGCTTGACGCGCTAGTAGTGGACTGACACGCCTTAAATGTTGCTTTATAAAAATGCTGGAATCTATCTATAGCAAGAATTTAGCCCGAAAAGCTAATGCACTATTTTAGGTTAAACAATCCAGTAGTGCACTGTTTCATCTTAAATGTTGCATTAGAAAATGAGGGGATGGGGGGATGGGGTGATGGGGGAATGGGGTGATTATCAGAAAAGCTAATGCACTATTTTAGGTGAAACAGTCCAGTAGTGTGTGTTAATGGAACAAAGTGGAGTCTAAGGCACCCATTTTTTGATAATTTTTTAGATGTGTTATACCAATTTTATAAATGTTTGCTACAAATACTAGTGGAGGATGGCAGAAATAACTGACCAGTTACTAAATCCTAAAAGCCTTACTAACCAATACTTTTGAATTTTAAATTATGACTTCCGCGTATTGTCTTTAATTTCATTAGCTTGTATTCCCACTTAAGTGAGGAGTCGAAGATAATAAAGTGATATAATATAATAAGGTAGAAAATTATGGACAATTAAGGAGTTAATCAACTAATGGACGAGAGAACACAAGAGTTTTTAGAACAACTGGGCTTACCCGACCTGGAAGGCCAAGATGTGGTAGTAGAAATGGTGGTACAGAAGGTATCACAAGAAGATATTGAGGCTCAACAAGTAGATACTGAAGACCAACAAGAAGATACTGAAGCTCAACAAGAGGATACTGAAGACCAACAAGAGGATACTGAAGACCAACAAGAGGATACTGAAGACCAACAAGAAGATACTGAAGCTCAACAAGAGGATACTGAAGACC
>NZ_JBNHER010000219.1:58589-101221 GCF_050015975.1 Dapis purpurea BLCC-M126
AACAAGAAGATACTGAAAATCAAGAAGAAGCTGGCGAAAAAGAAAAAATTACCATTCAACTCAATTCCTCAAGCGCTCCAGTAACAGCAGCTAATTTTGCTGACTTGGTAGAGCAAAATGTCTATGATTCTCTAGCATTCCACCGATTTGTAGAAGGGTTTGTGATTCAAGGTGGAGATCCCCAAGGTCGAGACCCTGATTTTCCTATTGATGATTTAGGTGCGGGGGGTTATATTGACCCAGAAACAGGTGAAGAACGAGAAATACCCCTGGAAATCGAAGTTGCAGAAACAGGAGAAATTGTTTATAACGAGATAGTTGATGAACCTGTGGCATTATCTCACGAAGCAGGGGTAATAGCTATGGCTCGTACTTCAGTATTAGATACAGCTTCTTCACAGTTTTATTTCCCTGTGGAAGATGCAACCGATCTAGATGGTGGTTTTGCAGTATTTGGTGAAGTTACCGATGGTTTTGATGTTGTACAAGAACTCCGAGAAGGCGATCGCATCCTTGCAGCTAGGGTAGTAGAAGGGAATATTCCTAGTAGGGTATCAGATATTGTTACTGATTCTGATTTGCTCAATGAATATGCTAATAAGGATGGCGCAAATAAAGTAAACTATCTTGTCTCAATGGATGACGACTCTGAGAATAATGCTGATTCTGATAATAACAATTCAGAAATTGGGGAATCTATAGATTCAGAGCTACTCGCTACTCAAATCCCAGCAACTATTGATGAAGAAGTTAGTGGGGAAGGAGATGAAGACTCAGAAACAGATGAAGAAACAGATGAAGAAACAAGCGATGAAGAAACAGATGAAAATGATGGTGAAGGTGATGAAATAGCTAGTGATGTTGATGAAGATGATGAAAATGACCCTACCGATGGTGACGATATACTTGAAGTAAGTCAAGTTGATGATTCCTTAGTAATGATGGGTTTAGAAGGTAATGATCAGATATTAGGTAGCGATGGTAATGACGTCATCAGTGGAAATCAAGGTAATGATTCCCTTTTCGGTTTAGAAGGTAATGACTGGTTACGCGGTGGAAAAGGAGATGATGAATTAATAGGTGGAGTCGGAGATGATTATCTAATTGGCGATTATGGTGCTGATATTCTGACAGGTGGTGCGGGTGCAGATAGTTTTATTCTGCGAACTGATGTTGTTGAAAATGATGAAGTAGAGGAAATAGACGAAGCTAACAGAATTACTGACTTCACTCCTACCGAAGATCAAATTATCATAATTGCTGAGTTTATTCCTTCTGATGGTTTAACTTATGAATTAGTCGATGGAGATGCTGTAATTAGACTGCTTGATAGTAGCTTTATATTAGGTGTAGTTGAAGAAACTTCTATAGAAGATGTTCAAAATAACATTTTTGCAGTAAATACTGATGACTATGCTTTACGTTTTGGTTAATTAATGGTACGAGTCAAAGCTTTACTTAGTTCGCTAGACAATTTCTACTTATTATGATTGTGTTGGAAGTTGTACTAGCGAATTTTACATTTTATCTATTTTGGATAAAGTTTGCTTTCTTGGTTCAAACAAAATTAATTTAAGTTCAATTAAAATAACTTTAGCAATGAAATTTTTAGCAACTGTTAGTTTGGTCATTTCTTTCATCTACTTGAGTTTATCTGCACCAGTTATCGCAGCTAATTCTGAAGATATTAATCATCTATTACAAGATAATTGGTGTGTATCATTCTTATGGAAACAATGCGACCTAAGTAGAGCAGATTTCCACAACTCTAATTTAGAGAATGCTAACCTTTCGGGAGCTAATTTAACTGGTGTAAATTTCCAAGGTGCAGATTTGAATGGAGCTAATTTAACAGGAGCTAATTTAACAGGAGCTAATTTAGAAAAAGCTAACTTATATAGAGCAGATATTAACAGAGCAAATTTAACAAATACAAATTTAACTGGTACTCGTTTATTGGAAGCTGATTTGACTATGGCAAATTTGAGTAATGCTAATTTAACTGATGCTAGTTTATTAGAAGCAAGACTCTGGGGAGCAAATTTGGAAGCAGCTAATTTAAGTAATGCTAGTCTCCATGGTACTAACTTAGAATATGCTAATCTTGCTGATACTAATTTAAGTGGAGCAGATTTTCATAGTTTCTCTTTCCGAGGTTATAAACAAGAAACTAATTTAAGTAATGCTAATTTAGAAGGTGCAGTTATTACTAATACAGATTTAGGTGGAGTAATTCTGAGAGGAACAGTTATGCCTGATGGTTCAATTAATGATTGAGAAGGAAGAAGGAATAAGGAAGAGGAAGTAAATATTGAAAAAAAAGGGAAAAATAAATAGAGATACCTGTCTAAAATGAATTGGAGCAGCTCTTTTTTAGTATTTATTGGGGAATACTTACAGTTTTTTTTGCCAAACCTACCCCTAGAATAACTTGATTAAACTTGATTGAATTTATCGGTCAATTCTTGTCATTCTGACTGGAATACAACCATGATAATCAGAACAATTTCTCATTTTCCAACTACCATGATAATCTGATTCAATATAAAAACTATCAGGTTGATAGTTACCGTTTATCGCATCACTACCAGGATAAGTAGGTCTACTACCTTGAAGAATATAACCATTTCTATCAGGAACCATATTCATTTGTTGTTCAGCGTAAACTCTTCTACCATTAGGTCCAGTTACATTCACAATCATAGTTCCAAAATTTCCATCCATTCTCAAACGACCTCTATGTAACCATCCGTTGACTTTCCACTGTAAATTCCATGTTCCGTTCATCCCTTCGTTAATTACATCTGGACTTACACTTTTCTGTGTTGGTTGAGCAAAAGCAACTTTTGCAGGAGTTATAGTTGCAAAAGATAAAGAAGTAGCAGTTAAAACAACTAAACCCAGGCGAACAATTTTGTTGAAATTAGTTTGAATATTCATAGGAAAATTCTCCTAAAATTTATTGGTTTATTTCTTTCTTTACTTAATACTTCTAAGATAAAACCGTATATTCCGGAGAAACATCCCCAAGTTTGGTGATTTTTGCCTCTGAAAACTACACAAAAATTTGTAATGCTGTACCACCACTTCTATCAAAAGCATTCGGTTCCTACATAATTAAGGTTTTAACAGAAGCAGAAATTAATCCTATTCCTTGGGATATTTCTAGTAGTAATAATCATCAACACTACAGAGAGAAAGTTGATAGCAAAACTGAGGATAATAATTTTCCAATTCAGTTAAAATTACCTTTTAAAATTAGACATTTCCAGAAAAGAGGGAATAGGAAATACTCATTTATTTTAGACAACTATCTTGATTGTTTTTCCTTATTCCCTCTTCACTTTTAAATCAAACTAGGGCACTTTAAATTCACCATCCCCAGTCGGACATGAGAACCATCTTTGAGAATAGCTTCTAAGGAAATTTTTATCTCTGGCGCAAATTCAATTACTTCTATTTCTCCCCAGAAACCACAATATTTAGCTTCTGGAAATTCTGGATGAATTTCTCCTACATCCGGACGATGTAAATTAGCAGGAACTTCTCTGATTACTTTACCACCAGAAATAAATTCTATTGAAACTGGAGGAGATTTTTTTCCTACTACCCAACCACCTATACAAATAGAACTAATATCTTTCTTTATTCCTGATTTTGGTTCATCTATAGAACAACCAACTATTTCTGCATCTTTTTCATAGAGAGAAACAGCAACTTCTACATTTGTTTGAATCCTTAAACTAAAGTCTTCTTGTTGTCTAGTTAAATGAGGATTATAACAAGGATCTTCGTCTATTAAATGTTTCCACCTTTGCTTCATATCTTGAATTTCTTTTTGGAAACGTTTTTGTTTTTCTCCGGTATTTTCTACTCCCCTACTTTTTGATTCATGGTGATATAAAACAGCGTGAGGTATATAAATATTTCGATAACCTTTATGCAGCATTTTTAAACATAAATCTACATCATTAAATGCTACTGCTAACTCTTCATCAAATCCTCCAATTTGTTCAAATACTTCTCGACGACACATTAAACAAGCGGCAGTTACAGCAGAATAATTATTAACAGAAATAATTTGACCTTTATATCCAGCATCAGTGGGAGAAAAACCTCGGTGACTATGATCTGCAATACTCCGCATTCCTAATACAACTCCGGCGTGTTGAATTGTATTATCTGGATATAATAATAGAGCGCCGACAGCTCCTATTTTTTCTCTTTGCGCTTGCTCAACCATTGCTTCTAACCACTCAGCAGTTTTTACTTCTGTGTCATTATTTAAGAATAGTAAATAATCACCTTCTGCTTTTTCTACAGCAAAGTTATTTAGTTTGGAGAAGTTGAAAGGAATATTCAGTTCATAAGATTTGAAGCGTTCTGGTTGTTGATTTTTCCACTTCTCAATAATAGATAATGTTTCTGGTTCATCACTGCCGTTATCAATTACTATTACTTCATAATTTGGATAGGTGGTTTTAGTAAAAATTGATTCCAAACATCTATCTAAAATATTTCCTAAATTTCGAGTAGGAATGATTATACTGACTAATTTTTGATCGGAAATTTGATAGCGAATTCGATAAAATCCATGATGGTTAGGTACGCTATAAACTGTTCCTGTTTCTCCCCTTCTTGTTAATGCTTCGGTCAATGCTTTCTTCACAAGTTCTTCTGATATTTCCCAATCTTTTTCTACTCCATTTTTAGAGATTCTGTTGTGATAAAGTACTTTGGGAATGTGGAATATTTTTTGACTTGCTTCGCTTAAGCGGAGAATTAAATCATATTCATAACTACTTTCATATCCGACTTGAAAACCGTTTAATTTTTCCAATAATTCTCGGCGATATATACACAAATGACCTGTATACATTCGAGATAAAAATGAATCGGGACACCAATCTGGTTTAAAGTAAGGTTGAGTTAATTTTCCTTCAGTAGTTAATTTATCTTCGTCTGAATAAACCATATCTGAATCTGGATGTTTATTCAGAAATAATACCATTTGATAAAGAGCATCTGGAGTTAATAGATCGTCAGGATTTAAGAGAGTAACAAAATCTCCTGTTGCTAATGCTACAGCAGAATTTAAGTCTGTGGCAATATCTCTGTTTTCACTTTTTAAGACTAATTTAATTCTGTTTTCTACTTCTATATTTTGCGGCAGTTCGTCAGCAATATAGCAAAGTTCCCAGTTAGGATAAACTTGATTTATTACTGATTCAATTGTCTCTTGAAACTCTGGAGATGCTTTTTTTTCTGGCAGGATAATACTGATCAATGGTTGGTATCGGAAAGTGTCTAAATTTTCCGACATTTTGTTTAGTTTGTCTGAGTTAGGTAAGTTTTCCTTGAGCCATAATTGATAGGCATCTTCTTTTTCGGTTTCTATATTAGATTCAGCAGGATGACTGTTGACTGAAGTTGATATATCGGGAGCTAAGTTTTGCGGTGAATTATTAACTTGAGTTTCTAGTTTTACTAGGGGTGGAGAATTTTTTACCTGAATGTTTTTTTTAGGTAATATCTTTTCTAATTGTGCCTTAATTTCCTCATCGTCTGGATTAATTTGTAATCCCAACTGATAAAAGGCGATCGCTCCATGAGTTTTCCCTTTTTTTACTAATGTATTACCTAGTTGTAAATAAAGTTTGTGGTCTTCTGGCTTAACCTCTAGCGCTTTGTGATAAAGTTGCTCATTATCAGGATTATTTTCTATGGCTTTCTTATACCATTTAATTGATTCTTCGAGGTCTAATTCAGCACGTTTTTTCAGAGAATCTCCCAATTTTTGATAAGCTTCTGGCATATCTGCTTTTAATTCTAAAGCCCGACGATAGGGTTCTATTGCCTCTTGCCAATTTCCAGCTTCCCAAAGAGTATTTCCTAAGTTAATATAAGACCAAGTAAAGTCAGGATTTAATTCTATTGCCCGACGATAAGGTTCAACAGCTTCTTCCCATTTTTCTAGTTTTAATAGACAGTCTGCTAAGTTATTATGAGACCAAGAAAAGTCAGGATTTAATTCTATTGCTCGACGATAAGGTTCAACAGCTTCTTCCCATTTTTCTAATTTCTTCAGAGCTTCTCCTAAACTGTTGTGGTACCAAGAATTATCTGGTTTTATTTCACTTGCTTTTTGATAGACTTTGACAGCTTCTTCCCATTTTTCCTGTTGCGAGAAAATTTCCCCTAATTTTCCATAAGGTATATCGAATTGTGGATAATTTTCTGTTGCTTGGCTATAAGCTTTTACTGCCTCTTCTACTTTTCCTTGTTCTTGGAAAGCTTCTCCATATATGTAATAAATTTCTCCGATTTTTTGCTGAAATTCTGTATTATTTGGTTCTATTTGTTGAGCCTTTTGATAATTCTGTAAAGCTAGCTCTAACTGCCCCTGATTTAGTAAACCATCTCCTAATTTTTGATAAGCTTCTAAATTCTTTGGATTAGCAGATATTACTCTTTGATAACAAGCAATTGCTTCTCCCCACTGCCCATTTTGAATTAAGATTTCTCCTAATTTATAACTAGCTTCTACTAACTGAGGCTTTAACTTAATTGCTTCTTGATAACAAGCTATCGCCTGTTCTAACTGACTATTTTCGCCCAGAGTATTGCCAACGAATAAAAATTCTTCTGCCGTAGCTTTTCCTGGTTCTAATCTAAGTGCTTGATACAAATATTCTGCTGCTTCTGCTGACTGATTAACCTGAGTATAGATTTTCGCTAAATTTCTATATGCTCCGGCAAAGTCTGGTTTAATTGCAATTGCTCTTCGATAAGATTGTATTGCTTGTTCCCACTGTTTTTGTTGAGCAAATATCGTGCCTATATTTGCATATACTTCCCCAAAATCAGGCTTAATTTCTAATGCTTTATTGTACCAATCTAATCCCTCTTGTAATTTACCCATAGCTTGTAAAGAATTGCCGATTATTTTATAAGCTTTGGGTTCTGTTTTAACTTGAATAATTTTCTGACTTACAGCAATTGCTTGTTCCCATTTTTTCTGATTAAGGTAAGTCTCTGCCACTACCATATAAGTTTCTATATCTTCAGGATTAATCGTCGAAAGAGTTGGTTGGGGCGGAATATTATTTATCTGTTCAGAAGCTACCAGGGTATCATTACCATTAACCTGATTATTATTTAAACTGCCTACTAAAGTATCTCTGGGATTTAACTCTTGACTAGAAATTAAATTATATTGACTAGCTGATGAAATATCATCTGAATTCTCTATTTTTGTATTAGATACTTTTAATTCTATTGCCTTCCGAAAACAAACTGTCGCTTCATCTAATTTTCCTTGCTGTTTTAAAGCTTCCCCTAAATTTTGATAAGCTTCTGATGAGTTATTATCTAATTTAATTATCATGCGATAACAAGATATTGCTTCATCTAAACTACCTTGTTGCTGAAGAGTTTTTCCTAAACTCATCACTTCTTCTGGATTTGATTTTTCTGGTTCTAGAGATAATGCCTTATATTGACAATATGTAGCAGATTTTTGATTGCCCAAACTTAACCAGACTTTCGTCATATTACGATAAGCTCCAGCAAAATCTGGTTTGAGATTTACAGCTTTTTGATAATAGGATATAGCCTCTTGCCATTTTTGCTGCATGGCATATAAACTACCTAGATTAGCATATACTTCCGGCCAATCTGATTTGATTTCTAACGCCTTTTTATAGCAATTTTCTGCCTCTGCTAATTTTCCTTGTACTTGCCAAGCATTGCCTAAAGTTTTGTAGGCAGGAAAATAATTTTCTTCTATTTTTATAGCTAATTCGCAGGACGCGATCGCTTCCTCAAATTTCTTTTGAGCTAAATAAGCTTCTGCTTTTTTGTGGAAATTTTCTGCTGCGCTTTCAGGAGGATTTGTTGATGCCATTTTCTCTCTTTTTTGGGCTACTATTAATAAGGTAAGGAAGAAGTAAGAAGGAAGAAGGAAGAAGGAGTAAAGTAAAACTTTGACTTACTTTTTCTGCCAATAATTTTTGACTTTCTCATTTAGTAAAAGTAAGGAAGAAGGAAGAAGGAAGAAGGAATAAAGTAAAACTTTGACTTACTTTTTCTGCCAATATTTTTTGACTTTCTCATCCTTTTGTTTAGAACCATTCCGCTTTTCCTGCGGAATGCTACGCAAAAAGCTTTTGAACATATACAAGTAACTACTATAGTTAACTGATGAGATTTTTATAACTTTTAATTCTCCTTAGAGACTCAAATAATTTAACTTCTGACTTCCGACTTCAACAATAGCTGATGACCTTCTTATTCATAACCCTTAATTCTCCTTAAAAACTAAAATCATTTAACTTCTGACTTCTGACTTCTAACTTCTGACTTCATCAAATACCTATAACTTTGAGCATTTGATTCAGTGAATCTAAATTCACTAAAATATCTTCCACTAAGGAACTTTCATACATTATATTTCTAATCGGATAACAACTAAATGTTTCACCAATTAGAAAGTAATGCTCTAATCCTAATAATCGGCTAATATGCCAATAATAGTATCTGAGATAGTGGGGTGAAAAAAGTTCGATAACTTTTGTCCCTGGGTTACAGAATACTATATTTGTTAGACCACTTCCATGAGGAGCGACTATAATCTTGGCATGGGCAAAAGTGGCAATCTGATTTTCTAGAGACATTGACTCTGGAGTAATGCATGTAAAACCAAACTGCTTTAATATCTCTACCACTTCTGGTTCATTCATTACCCGGCGATACCTAGCATTACCTCTACCTATGTATATTCTTTCGGAAAAATCCGACTTATTATTAGTTATACCTCTGAGAAATACTTCTCTTAAAAATTTTAATCCCCATGGTTGTAACCATCCCAAATAACTAGGGTATGAGGGTACAACCAACTCTTCTGCTTGAATGTGAGGATGGCGATCGCTTGCCAAAATCTTCTCTTCTCTAACACCAAGACTTTTTAGTGTTTCTCGTTGAAAAGGTTGTTGATAGTCATTAACTACAAACCAATCTATTTCTTCTAGATTAATACCCTGGCGCAATATTTCTATTCTCGGCAGTAAGTCTACCATCCAATGAAAATATACATTTCCTGACAATACCGATAATACTGCTACCTTACCATTAATTTTCTCTAGGGGGGGCAATTTTTCAAAGCCAAAAATCCGATGTTGACTTGGGTCATGTTTTGTGCATCCTGGTAATGGAGATGGATATTCCCTAGACAAATCTCCCAATAAATAGTTATCTGGAGTCATAATAGCAATGCCGTAACATAGTCTCCAGTAATTTTTCTTGGGCATTATCCAAGCTCTTCCCGACTGTACTATAGTTACAAAGGTAGGACTCTGGGAAAGTTTCTGAAAGTAGGCAAATCCTGAAATACCATTTTTTGCATCTTTTGTCAAAGTAGGTATACTTCCATCTTTACTTACAGATAGGGATCTAGTCCCCCCCTTTTGAAGGGGGGATCTTTCCTGACTCAAAACATCAATATTTTTCCCAAGCTCATCCTGAATACTAAGACTATATACCCCTTGAACAAGAGATTTCGGGTTAAACCACTGATAAATTTGCTTTAAACATTCATTACAATTTAACCCTTGACATTCTAAATCTTTCTTCCTATTTTCAACATTTACCTGAATAGGAGATTTAGAAGTTTCTTCTATATATTCTGTCGCTAATTTTTCTAGTCTTACTTCTATATATCGTTTCTGATAATTCTTGCTATCTAATTTTTGCAACCAATCTTTTGTGGATAAATATAATCCCTCTAACTTTTTATAAGGTGAAAAATCATTATTTAATATATGTTCTTTTTTTGCTGATAAGACTTTACTGTAATAATCTATTGCTTCCTGCCATCTTTGCTGTTTTTCCAGAACCTTACCCAACTCAAAGTAAATCTTTGTCGTCTCATCAATTCTATTTTCACTCAGTAATATTTGCAGAGATATTTGATAACTAATAATTGCTGAATTTAACCGTTTTTGTTTAACTAGACTATTTCCTAATAGCCAATAAACGTCTGCAGAAATTGGTTTGATTTGTAACGCTCTTTGATAAAAATCTTCAGCACCTTCATAATACCCACTTTCCATCAAGACATTGCCAAAATTAACATAATATTGCAACAAACATTGAAATATATTCTGATACTGCTGCTGAGAATTTTCCGAATAATTATCTAATTTTTGCAATTCTTTGAGAAAATTCAAGCCTGCTACTTTTGTCAAATACAGTTCATCAGATATTGCATTTTCAGGATTTCCTAACTTCGCCTCTAATACCCGACAATAGCCATCAACAAATTGATGATTAGTAATTACATTTTTTAAGTAAACAAAAGCAGGTGCAAATTTTCCTATAGTCATTAAAGAAAAAGCACAATCACTATAGGCTAAAACACAATCTGTTTCTCCCTTCAGCCTAATAACTTCTTGAAAATATTTTACTGCTAATTCATGCTCCCCAATAATTTGTAATGCTTTGCCTAAGTTATAATGCGCCTTAATAAAATTAGGGTCTAATTCGATAGCACTATAATAAGCAGCGATCGCTTCTATCGGATTTTCCTTTAATAAAGTAAAACCAAGATTATTATATAAATCTGCCGAATCTGATTTTAGAGCTAAACCTTTTTGATAAATTTCAATAGCTTCTGACCTTCGATTCATATCGGCTAAAACGCCACCTAAATTATTATATGCTTCTACAAAATCTGGCTTTAATTCTATTAACTTTCTATAAACATCAACTGCTGCTTGATAATTTATTTGCAATTCAAAAACAATACCCAAGCTCAAATAAGCCTTAAGATAATTTGGTTTTAGAATAATCGCTGTTTCATAACAGTTAACTGCACCTTCCAAATCTCCATATTGATGTTTTATATTACCTAAATTATAATATAATTCCGGCGATTCCAGTCCTAAAGAAATCGCTTTTTGATATTGATTAACTGCTTCACTTAACCACTTTTTATGACTATACAATTGACCGAGAAAAGCATGAACTTCTGCATATTTTGGCTCAATCTCCAAAGCTTTTGTATAAGCAAACATAGCTTCATCAAAATTATCTTCTGCTTCATAACTTTTCCCTAATATTCTGTAAGCATCAGCAGAGTTTGGCTGTATTTCTAAAACTTGTTGACAGGTTACTATTGCTTGACTTAATTTGCCTTCAGTTAAGTATGATTTTGCTAATCTGAGATGTTTTTCTATTTTCATCCTTATCTATCAATGACATTTTTCTCTGCTACTAGCATAGAATTATTCTGTCAATATTGTAGTGAATCAACACCCCTAAAATTTTGCCAAATGTAGGGGGGGATGCCGAGTTAAGTTAATGGTTTTACAAACTATAGTTATTCCAGTTAAGATTGAGACACTTAAGCTTGATATAATCCTTTAAAATTAAAAATTTAGCTGTCTCATTTTTATTTGAAACAACTATATTAGATGAACCCGCCCAGACTCCAATGATATAATTAAAATTTTAAATGTTGCCAAATGTAGGGAAGGGTTCTGAGTTAAGTTAGTGCTTTTACAAATTATCAAATGATATTTAGATTTTGGTGCGGGTTTATTTAATCTGATTGTTAAACTCGTTAATTTAACCTGGAGCCTGCTCCTACTATATAAAACCAAAACAAAATTCCCCCCTAAAGTTAGGAGGGAATCATAATCTTCATTCTTGGGTTATACCCATATTTAAAACCACATTTATTAATAACTAGACTTAGAAGATTTCAAAGTCAGTATTTTGTAATGGGTTAGCAGCATCATAAATAGTATTATCAACCTGAGCAAATTGATTTTCATCACCAGAACCTTGTGATGCGTTGTAGTAAATTAGACCATTTGCAGGGTCATAAATTATCGCTGCTGCATTTCCTGCACCATTGTCCCCAGGATCTGCAGGGTTGAAGTTCTCAATGACTGCAAACTGATCTGCTGATAGTGGAGAGCCAGTAGTTGTACCTGTTAAAGCGTTAAATCTCGCATCTTCTGGAACTGGGAAGTTAGCAGCTAGAACTATCTTATCTCCCTCACCTCTATTGAAGTCTGTCAGGGTGTCAACTCCATAACTACCATCTGCATTAAACCAGAAGAAGAAACTATCAGCTCCAGCGCCACCTGTTAAAACATCATTACCCCTTGAACCAGATAGGAAGTCATCGCCTATACCACCATCTAGACTATCAGTATCTTTACCTCCTTCAAGAGTATCATTACCTGCATCACCCTCTAGGAAATCAACACCTGCATTACCCTGTATGTTGTCATCTCCCTCTCCACCGCTTACTATGTCATCCCCGCGATCGCCGAAGAGAATGTCGTTTCCTGCGCCACCGTCTATATTATCATTATCTCTACCACCTCTGACACTATCATCTCCTATACCTGCGTCTATGGAGTCATTTCCTCGGTTACCTTCTATAGAGTCAGAGCCAGTTCCACCAATTGCAGTATCAGAACCATCACCTAATACCACTACATCATTACCAGGACCTGCTGATACAAAGTCATCACCAGACAAAACTGAAATATTGTCAGAACCATTTGTTCCCCCAAGACGATCTGCTCCTGGAGTTCCTACTCGGATACGTCCTCCATCATTAACATCTGGGTCAGGTATATCTACTGATGGTGTGGTTGGATTTGGAATTACTACTTCACTCACTTACTTACCTCGTTTTTTAGAATTTACTATTGCTAATTTATCTGTGATTTGCTCAAAGAGCTAATTTTTAGATTCTGTATAGATGACCTTTTCGTTCATTTATATCTTTGTTTATAGGGAAAACTTAACCCTTGTGAACTCAGACATTACAAGTATAATGATTGTTCCCCTTTATTCAATCCTTAAGCGATCAAATAATTCTTGTTTCTCCAAGTTAGGCCAGGAAGTTTTATGCTACAACAGATACATTTTTTAGAAAGTTCTAATTGATGTACTGTTTAGCATAGTTTTGTATGTTTTAGTATTAGTCGATTCACTCAATTTAAATAACAACCTACTGAGGGACGGGCTAACAACAGAGTGCATTGCACCGAATTAAATTTTTCAATTAATTACCATTTAACTGAAATATCCCAAACCTATCAGGTTTTCACCATATTGTTAAAGATTTTTGTACTTATACAAATTAGATCATATTTAACTAAAGTTTAAAAACTATCGAAGCATTTTTGCTCCCACCATAATTTAAAGATGCTGGTTTCCAAACTTTCAGAAGTTTTTGATAATTTTCTTTTAACAAGAAAGATAACCATTTTACAGTCTACCATAGTCTTGTTTATTGTCAATTACCCAATTTACGGATTCATCTAATTTTTTTTGGAACAAATCTTACATTTAATCCGTCTGATATGTCTTATTTTTTTTGATCTTAAATGAATGTGTATTTATTATGGTTAACTCTAAGTAGATACTGAATAGGTAGGTCTGGCGTTATTGATGCGTAGGTATAAAATTCCTAAATTTATAATGTGTAAATCAGAGCTATTTCCCCACCTTTAAAGAGGGAAATAGCTCCTGACTCCTGACTCCTGACTCCTAACTCCTAACTTCTAACTGCTCCAGTTGAAAATTGAGAATGAAAATAATTTGAAAATAGGCTTGCCATAACAAAAAAACATCTGTTATAATAAATATCTGTTACCCAGGGAGAGGTGGCTGAGTGGTCGAAAGCGGCTCACTGCTAATGAGTTGTACGGGAGAACCCCGTACCGAGGGTTCGAATCCCTCCCTCTCCGTTATTTAAGTTATCAGTACCAGTAGCTGAAGCTAGAGGTTTTAAATACTGAAACTTATTTTTTCATCCCGTGAAAAGGTGAAGCTTGACACCTTGATTTTTGGTTTTGGTCAAATTGAATAGTTAACTCGAGAGTAGAAAGTTCTTCCCAAAAACAATTTGCTTTTAAGGCTGAACTTATTACTTTAAAAGCCTTACAGTACTTACAGCTCCAAATAAAGAGTTTTTAAAATTTGCACTGCTGAAAGCCTTAGCTAGCAATAGTTATTTCAAGAACTTTGCACTTTCTAGTAGTTAAATCAAATAATTGAAAAAAGTTGTAGCTTTTAAGTTATAGGTGTGGAGTAAACTTTTGTTATCTAAAACCTTTAAGCTACAACCTTTTTATTCTCGATCAAACACTTTTCCAGGGCCTTACCTTCATTGTTTTGCTCACAATTTTTTCATTGCCTCTACAAATTTTTGGGAAATATAAGGTAATATTCTCTCATTCCTACTAATCTCTTTGCCTTCTATAAATACAACTAAGAGATATGGCTGAAGATTTGGTAATTCTAGATAAGCAAAATTGTGACGTACATAGGTATCTATAATTCCTGTAGACCATACATTACCATTTTGAGGAAGGTTCTCATCTAGAAATCCTATAGTTTGACCTTTGGTTCCATCTTTTCCATCTTCTTGCCTAGGATTTTTCCTTAACAAATTCATCATTTTCTCCGAGGCTTGAGGAGATACTGCAATCCCACCCACAATACTATGTAATAAACGAGCTGTAGCATTAGTTGTGAGTATATTCCGATTTTCCATCAATAATCCTTCAAAAATGCGTTCCCGACCATAAGGGCCATCAGACCATGTTTTTTGATTAATATTGATGGATTTTAACTCAGGCCACTTGAGAGATTGAAAATAACGATTGACAAAATTACGTTGATATTTCCAAGTTTGAAAAGGTCCAGGTGATAATTCTGGTCCACTGGTAGTTCCCGTTAAAACGTCTACAACTAAACCAGTCGCATCGTGATTTGAAGAAAGAATCATATCTCGAATTGCTCTTTCAAACTCTGGTGAAGTTTTGACCATTCCTTTCTCTAGCCATTCATAAATAGCTACAAGATAAAATAAATGGACTATTCTTCCAGGATATATCCGCTCATCACCGCGATCGCTCCAACCACGCACTTGCTTTTGGCAAAATTCTGTGGGATTCTTAATATTTCTAGCTTTTGGTGAATGGTAAACTAGCCAAGTTATGGCAATTTGCTCACAATTTAGTTCTGAAAATTCTAACTTGGTTGCTTGTATAATTTCTTTACCCAGGATATTTAACTGTTCATCTTTATCAAAGAAGGTCATTTCAGTTATTAGTTATTAGTTATCAGTTATTAGTTATCAGTATTTTCTGTAATAGGGAAGCAAAAAAATCTGGAATTTTCTTTTTTATCCCCTTGAAAGGGGAGGTTTGAAACCTTATTTTTTTGTCATACAGAAAAGGAAAGTGAATAGTTAGATAATATTCGCGAACTGGAAAAAATGTTTACCTAATAATATACGAAATCAGTTAGTTTATATATATTTTTTTTCAATCTCTCGCAGGAGGGAATTATTTTTAGCTAATTATTCTCCGTTGATTTTAAATTAGGTATGTTTTTAGGGATACTGATTTGAATAAAAGGTGGCAATTTAAATTTCTAGTTTTCTTAAATTTTATGTAAAAAATCCCAAATTTATATATTTAAAGTTTATTAAGTTACTGAGGTACGGTTGTTTTTCTGATTTTATATTCGCTGTTTCTCTAATTATTCCTCCCTAGTCCCTACTCCTTGCTGCCTAAAAACAACGAATTTTTGACTTCACAAGTATAGGAATTGCTATATACAAAATTTGAAACTACCACATCTTTTCCCAGTTTATTGTTCCCTCATTATTTTATAAATAACCCAAAATATGATTACTATAGTATTTTTAATTAAGCCCGGAATACTGGCTGAGGCTTCAACATTTGATTAAAAGGGCTGAAAAAATCTTTTTTCTTGAAAATAAATATATCTAAAATTTCCATCAGTGACTAATTATAAATTATCTAATACTATTGAGTACCAATGCCGGGCTAATATAAATATTTATGACTTTGATAAATGTGACTCTTTGGCAACTCAAGCAGCAAGTGGACGACATTTACAAATCATTTAATCTCAGGAAAAATCTGGGAATGCAGTTATGGTGAAACTTCTAGAGGATGATTATTCTGGGTGGTTAGTAAATAAAGACTTTGATAAGATTAAACCTGCACCAACTGTTGACAAACCTCAAATTTTTAATGATGCTGAAATTCGAGATAAGTTACCAGAAGTAATTGCTTTTACCTATAAAGCTATAAATACTTCTAATTATTATCTTTGGGGAGGTAAAGTTGGGCCTAACTATCATTGTTATGGTCTAATTCAAACTGCTTTTGTTTCTGTTGGTATTTGGATACCCAGAGATGCTAATCAGCAAGAAGCTTTTTGTCAAAAAATTTCCCTAGACAAATATGAATTAAACGATGGACTTATAGTTGGAGACTTGGTGTTTTTTGGCACTGGTGAAATAACAGATCATGTAGGATGATATTTGGGAGAAAGACATTATATTCATAGTTATGGAAAAAGTCATGGTCGTAATGGCATTGCCATTGATGTATTTTCTGAAGAGGGGGATGAAGTTAGTCAAAGATACTATCAACTATTTCGGAGTGCAGCAAGAGTAGTTAGAAGTTATGAAAATACTCAGTAGTTTGACGTGAAAAAATGTTTTTATCAGAAGATAATAGGCAAGATGAAATTGGTTTGGGCACGTTAATACTTCAGTTTTTTTGCTCTCTCTTGACTTAGTATAGGTTGGGCAAATATTAAATTGATATTAAATGAGCTTATCTTGTTAAATATTTGTCTACTTTTTAATACCAATTCACTTTAAAGATGTCATAAATAGTTTCAAATTTTAAATGTGAAATAATTTCCTGAAATTAGTGTATATTTAAATTTTTGAGGCTATAAAATATTACTTTTTTCTTCCTGGAAACACTATAGTGTTTATCAAGCATGGTAGGTACAATTCTTTTTCTCCTCCCCTACTCCCATACTGCCTAAAACAAAGAAATTTTGTACATCACTCCTTGTGGAAATTGCTATATAAGTTATGGGAAGAAGCGTAGTGGATAAATTTGACTTGATTTATTATCAGTATCTATAGTTAACAATTTGCTAACTTTACTACTATTAAACTACAATACTAATATTCTAATATGATATGAAGAAAATCTTGTTCCACCTTAAACCTTATCTGCGCTGGATGATTCTGGGAGGAACAGTATTTTGTCTTGCAAAAACCCTGAAAGATAATTGGCAGCAAGTTATATAACTTCGTATTACTGAGCTTGGAATAGTTTATTTAGCGATCGCTTTTGTTGTCACAATTATGGCTCATATATGGTCGTGAGTTGTCTGGTTTTGGATCATTAAAGAGTTTGATCAAAAAGTTAATTTGCGGTGGGCAATTAGATTATATCTGTGCACAAATGTTGCCAAGTATTTTTCTGGAAATATCTAGCATTTTTATAGTCAAATTGCTGCAACAAAACAAGTAGGAGTACCTGTTTAAATTAAAATTTTAAGTGTGTTAATAGAACCACTTTTAATGGCAGTGGGAGCTTGACGAGTCGCTTTAGTTGTTTCTACTCAAGAAAGTTGGTTTTTACAGTTTTTATGTTTTTTGGCAGTCATTTCTATTGTTCATACACGAATTTTAAACCAACTAATTAAAGGTTTAGTTAAAATCAAATTAAAAGTCAAAAATTAGATTCGGAGGTAGTTACTGAATTAAAATTAGAGCACTATCCAATCAAGCCTTTTTGTGCATAATTTTATTTCGTGCTGCTTCGAGGTTCTGGATTTTTATTGGCAATTTTAGCGTTCAATTCTATTGAATTTAATCAAATTTTATTAGTATTTAGTGTGTTTAGTTTAGCCTGGTTATTAGGTTTAGTTGTGCCAGGAGCGCCTGGAGGTGTTGGGGTATTTGAAGCAACTGCTTTAACTTTACTTGAGCAAAAATTTTCTCCTGGTATTGTTTTAAGTGGTGTTGCATTTTATCGTTTGATTAGTGTTTTAGCTGAAACTTTTGCTGCTGGTTTAGCTTTGTTGGAACAAAAAAAGTAAGAAGGAAGAAGAAAGAAAGAAGAAGTGAAAAGTTAAGTTGTACTTGAGCATTAACTGACTTTAATCTAGGATTAGTTTTCTTAGCTACTGTTAAATTTTTAGCTTGACAATTGTAATTAGTGTAGGCAGCATTAGCAGAAATAATATATTCATAAATAATTGAAAAACTATTAATCAGTGATTTTCTTGTTTCATGTTAGCAACAGCCGAAACTTACCAAGCCCTTCCGCTCTCTCAAAGCAGAATTATATACAGTTTTACAAACATCAAGAATATGATTAATTCCTGTTTCTTATTGTTTTGTAGATTTGAGTTTATACTGGTAAGTTAAAAGTAAGCATTCAGCTATTACCATTTAGCATTTAGATGCATAAAACAATCAATTAACTACTTCACTTGAATACTTACAGTTAAAGCAATCACATTGGCGTTTTTTTGTTTCCTAACCTATGAATAATATCACACAATATTCTTAATTATAAACCTTATTAAATATCTCAAAAACCTATATCAAAGGATTGGGGAACGCTCAATTAATTTGCGTTCTTGTAATTCATCTCACCGCTAAATCTAAAAATTATAGCAGGAGTCCTCTTTCAAGATTCTCTGATAGATAAGTTAAGTTGGACAAGTTTTAATAATTTGTTACAAAATATAGGGATACAATTTATCCAGGGTGACTTAACTGTGAAAATATTCCGAACACTTGACCCTCAGCAGCAGCGTAGTCTAATGATTTTATTCTTGGCTGGCTTATTATTTTGGTCAAGTATAACTACTTTACTGCCTACTTTACCTCTTTACCTAGACCATATTGGAAGCACAAAACAACAAATTGGTTTTGTTATGGGTTGCTTTGCTGTGGGGCTATTACTATCACGATTTGTTTTAGGGCCATTGGCTGACAGTAAGAGTCGAAAGTTGGTTCTGATGATTGGCACAAGTGTAGCAGCGATCGCCCCACTTGGCTATTTACTACTCAAGTCTTTTCTTTTATTAATGGTAGTTCGTGCTTTTCATGGTATTAGTATTGCTGGATTTACCATTGGTTATATTGCTTTAGTTGCTGACTTGTCCCCTCCTGGTCGCCGGGGAGAATTAATTGGTTATATGAGTTTATGTACTCCAATAGGTATGGCTATTGGACCAGCAATAGGTGGGTTTTTCGTAGCAGCTACTGGCTATGTGCCTTTATTTGTGATTTGTTCTACTTTAGGAATGATGAGCTTATTATGTAGTTGTCTAGTTTGGGAACCACATTCAATAGTAGAAAAAAATTCCTACTCCGATCAATTTGAGCAACAAAAGTTTTGGCAGATATTAGGAAGTCGTAGAGTTTTGGTTCCGGCTGTTGTTATGTTGATAGTAGGTTTAATATTTGGTACAACTGTTACTTTTCTGCCACTGTATATTCAGGAAAGTAATATTGCTCTGAATGCTGGATTTTTTTACAGTGTAAGGGCGATCGCTAGTTTTATCATGCGTATTTTTACTGGGCGAGCTTCTGATAGATTTGGTCGTGGCCTTTTTATTAGTGGGGGTCTGGTATTTAGCTTATTGAGTATGTTAACTTTGTGGACTGCAAATACCAGCAACATGGTTTTACTAGCAGCTATTTTTGGAGGCTCTTCTGCTGGTTTAGTTTTACCAATGATGATTACTTTGACGACTGACCGATGTCCCCCAGATCAAAGAGGTAAGTTTTTTTCTCTTTGTATTGGTGGGTTTGATTTAGGATTAGCTTTAGCTGGACCTACTTTCGGTTTTGTTGCCGAGCAAATTGGTTACAGAGGTATGTTTGCTGTTGATGCTTGTCTTGCTTGCATAGCAATAGCTACATTTATTACTTTATCAAACAAAGATTTGCCCCATTCCATTAGATTTGCTTTTGGTCAGGGGCAAGATACTTATTATGTTAATCATTAATACGGGCCTGGAGGGATTCGAACCCCCGACCTCATGGTCCGTAGCCACGCACTCTATCCACTAAGCTACAGGCCCTTTTTTTCTTTGGCGTTAGATGAAACTTTTTTTGAATTAGTTTTTCTTCCGCACTAATAATTTAGTATAGCACGAATAAATAGAATGACAAGGGATTTTTCTAAATTTGAGCAAAGTTTAACTCATTTGGACTCTGAGGGTGCAGTTCATATGGTGGATGTATCTGCGAAAGTGCCTACTTTGCGTCAAGCTGAGGCAGGGGGACAAGTGCGAATGTTACGAGAAACTTTTGAGGCTATTCAAGCTGGTAATAGTCCAAAGGGTGATGTTTTGGGCACTGCTAAGTTAGCAGGAATTATGGCTGCCAAGCAAACTGCCCAACTTATTCCTTTATGTCATCCACTGCCTTTACAAAAGATAGATGTACAGTTGGTTCCCGATCCACAGTTGCCTGGATATCAGATTCGGGCGATGGTGAAGACTAAAGCGGAAACTGGGGTGGAGATGGAAGCTTTGACAGCGGTTTCTGTAGCTGCTTTGACTTTGTATGATATGGCTAAGGCTTTGGAGAAGTCTATTTCTATTGAGTTAATTCGTCTGTTGAGTAAGAGTGGCGGTAAGTCTGAAAATTATACTTTAAGTGAAAACTCAAAAATCAAAAGTCAAAACTAAAATTATTGAGTAGGTAGCAGACTCACACAGCTAATTTAGTTCTAAACTTGTAGGGTGCGTATTTACTGCTAAAATTTAGACTCTCAGAGGCATTTAACAATCTGTCGCAGGTAACCATTGCATAAATGTCAGTCCAGTAGGCAAAATAAATTTTATATTTACTGTTTGGTTACATATCGTTTCGTTAATTAACCCTAACCTACTAATCCCATACAGCAAAAAATGAACTGGTTATCTTTACTGATAGTTATTTCCTTTTGCCTATTTAGTTCTGTTCTATCAAGATTCAATTATCGGTCAATTAGAGCATCTTCCTCGTCTCAATGTCTCAATAGGCGAGAGGCTGACTTATCAATAGTTAACAGTTAATACATCTAAGTAGATAAACAATAATCTCAAATAATCTCCAAATTGCTGAGTTGCCTTTACAATATTTAAAGAAACTGAACAGTAATAAATTTTTTTTAAAAGTATTATGCCTCCTCGTTGGCCTCGCAAACCTGACCGTAATGACCCAGAGTTCCGTAAGTTGGATGACCGAATGAATTTTGCTATTCATGTAGCTATTTTTGCAGCCAGTAATTCTGGTGTATGGTTTTTTCGTAATCTTACAGCAGCAACTTGGCCCTGGGCTATCTGGGTAACAGGTGGTTGGGTGTTGTTATTGTTGATTCATGGGGTATATATTTTTGTCCTTGCAGATTATTCCACCATTTCAACTGATAACTGATAACTGATAACTGATAACTGAAATGACTAATGCTAGTACAACACAAATAATTGAAAGTTTAGCAGCAGAAATAGGGGATAAAGTTTATATTGATATTGCTGGTTGGCATCTCTACTTATCTGATGCGAAACTACATTTAACTTTGGCAGAAAAGTTTTATCCTATTTTAGCTGAAGAAGTACCTTCTGAAGGTCAGGTTATGGAAATATTACAGGGTGTTCCTGTTAAGTTAGGTGCTGGTAGAAAGGAAGTTCCTCTAATTGATTTGTTACCAATGCCGTGTCAGACTGATTTGATAGAAGTTTTGGCAGAGTTTCGAGAAAAAATATAATTTTAGCAAATATTTTAGTCTCTTTAAGCAATATTAATTAGGTTGTTTATTTCAGTAATTTGTAATAGGCAACCTAATTTTTTAGTCGGTATTTTCTAGTAAAAAATCAAAAATTACTCTCAGGAGAATCTCAGGATTAATTATTAATGTATTAACTTGAAGACTATAAAATTTTATTTGTTTAATTTGCTCTTATTAGAGATGACTGACTATGACTACCTCAAATATTGCTAAAAAATATATCAAAAGTCGCTTCAATAGTCTGATTTTTCTGAAATTCCGTTTGGCAACATTATTGTTAATAGGAGGAGTAACACTATTAACAATTATTATGGTTGCTTGGTTTAGTGGTATTGGTCAGATAGATGAATTTTTTGCTCAAATTCATTACTTTCAAGAAAATCCACCTATATGGGTACAAGTACCAACAGATAATAGTAAATATTTAGTTTTGCCGACAATTTTACTATTTTTAATTGCTCAAGGAATTATGAAAATTTCCCCTACTCCAAAAAACTGGTCGCGAGTTTTGGTAGTGGGGATTTTATTAGGTTTAACTATTCGTTATTTATCCTGGCGATCGCTCTCAACTTTAAATTTAATTGACCCGGTAAACGGCATATTTAGTTTAGGGTTATTAGGTCTGGAATTTTTGACGCTAAGTAGTAGTATTCTACTTTTATTTTTGATGCTTAAATTCAAGCCTCGTCGGGGAGAAGCAGACTATTTTTCTCAGAAAATTTTAGACCAAACTTTTCTGCCGTCTGTGGATATTTTTATTCCTACTTATGATGAAGCAGAATTTATTTTGGAACGTACGGTTATTGGTTGTCAGGCTATAGATTATCCTAACAAAAAAGTCTATTTATTGGATGATACTAAGAGACCAGCGGTTAAAAAATTAGCTGAGAAATTAGGATGTGAATATTTAACTAGAGATAATAATGCTTATGCGAAAGCTGGCAATTTAAATCACGCCCTTAGCAAAACAAACGGTGAATTTATTGTTGTTTTTGATGCTGACTTTATTCCCACAAAAAACTTTTTAATTCGGACTTTAGGATTTTTTCAAAATAAACAAATTACTCTAGTACAAACTCCTCAAACCTTTTATAATATCGACCCTATTTCTAGAAATTTAGGATTAGAAAATATCTTAACCTCAGAAGAAGAAATATTTTACCGACAAGTTCAACCGATTCGAGATAGTTCTGATGGAGTTGGTTGTGTAGGAACTTCTTTTGTTGTGAGAAGAAAAGCTTTAGAATCAGTGGGAGGATTTGTTACAGAATCAATTTGTGAAGATTATTTTACAGGAATTCGTTTATCAGCTAAAGGTTATCGTCAGGTTTATTTAGAGGAAAAACTAAGTGCTGGTTTAGCTGCTGAAAATATTTCTAGTCATGCAATTCAAAGATTAAGATGGGCAAGGGGAACTTTACAAGCATTTTTTATTAATTCTAATCCTCTGACAATTTCTGGATTAGGTTATATTCAAAGATTGTCATATTCACAGGCAATATTACATTGGTTTACTAGCATTAGCACTTTTGGTTTTTTGTTGATGCCATTGGCTTATAATTTTTTGGATGTGATTCCAATTAAAGCTACTGTTGCTGAATACTTGTATTTCTTTATACCTTATTATTTGGTAAATTTAACTGTATTTTCTTGGCTAAATTATCGTTCTAGATCGGCGATGTTATCAAATTTTTATGGTGTTGTTTTGGCTTTTCCTCTGGCAGTAACAATAATTAAATCTTTACTATATCCATTCTCACAAGGATTTAAAGTTACACCTAAAGGAATTAAAAGCGATCGCTATTTTTTTAATTGGAATTTGGCTTGGCCGTTGGTTCTATTATTCGGATTTAATACCATAAGTTTATGGTTTAATTTATCTAAGTTTATTGATGGTGGTTTTACACTAACGGAACAGATAAAAGGTTGGAATTTGGGATTATTTTGGAGTGGGTATAATTTATTAATGATTGGGGTGGCATTGTTGATATTAATAGATGTACCTAAACCAGATATATTTGAATGGTTTAATTTGCGGAGAGTGGTAAAACTGCGAATTAATAATCAGACATTTTGGGGGGTAACTAAACAAATATCAGAGGTGGGAGCTGAGATAGAGATTAATCAGAAAATTCCATCTAATTTAGTAGGAAAAAATTTGCCAGTCAGATTGAAAATTATTGAGGAAAAAATTTGTTTAGCAGGGAAAATTGCCAATATAAAAATGAGTGGAGAATTTCCTTGTATCAAAGTAAGGTTTCAGAAAGTAAACTTATCTGAAAAACGGCAATTAATAGAATTATTATTTTGTCGCCCTGGGCAATGGCAAATACGAGAAACACCTGGTGAGTTACAATCTTTCTGGTTATTATTGCGAGTATTGTTGAAGCCACGATTTATCTTTGAAAGAAAACCAAAAGAGAAACCAATGGAAGTTAGTCAGCTTTAACTTTAGTATCCTAGTTTATTGAATGTGTTAAGTCAAAAATAAATAATTTTTCCCCTTGCTGGAGTTGCTCCTTTACGTGTTGGACATTCAGAGAAACTGGAGCCTATTCTTTTCCATCCTAAAAGCATCCAAACAACCACGCATTTTCTCTAAGAAAAATCGGCGTTGTGACTGGGAGCACCTATTTTTATCGTGTATGGAACTTGTGTAGAAACTGCTCCTATATAATTAAATGTTATGGTTAGATTATTTAGCTGCCTAAATATCTCAATTTGTCTAGGTTTAACCCCAAACTCATTTAGTAATGGTTTCCAGTTTGGTGTGTCATTATGATGATGTTTAGAGAAATAAGGAATACCATCTAGTGTCTTAAACTCAACACTGATAGAAGTTTTTGTTGTCTTAGCTTTTGATTGTGCTTCTGAGAGTATTCTCATAACTTGATATTCTGCTATTTTGATTCGTTGCTTCTGAATAAAATTCATCCAACTTAATGCAGCAATAGTAGCTAATATAGAAATTATAAACAGTGAAATTATTACCTCAGCAAAAGTGAATCCTTTTTGATGTTTTATACCTAAACTCGATGATTTTCCTCTTAATTACTTTGTTTGATAATGATATTTATCTGTGATTATTTTCGTTTTATCATGGGGCATTTTTCTTTGGCTATAATACAACTTAATACCCCGAATTTATTTACTTATACCTACCTAATTTAGTCAGCTTTAATTGTAGTATTGCTAGTGACTTTTCAATGAAGCTCAGGACGGTTATTCAAATCTTCCTTTTCGCCAGGAGCAACATATATATCAGCATCAATACCCAAAGTCCTGCGAATTTTTCAACTGATTAGCAACGGACATTCATTGATCTTTTTGTCACTGTCGAGAATAAGTAATGTACTTTTTTCAGAACCATCAACATCAACAGTTAATTGAACTTTTGTACTAACAGGTAGTTTAAGCTTTTGAAATTCTGAAGAACGCAAGAATATTCTTTCACCTTGAAGTCGTAAATAATCTTTGTATGGTTGACAAACAATTCGATTAAAGGTAATAGAGTTGGGCTTATCAGGGATGAAATATTTGTGAAATGAGAAAGCAAAAAATAGTGTACCCAATCATATAAAAATAAATCTTTGCCAAACGTTTATAGGTTTTCCGAGGAATACTTCAGCTCCTCGAATAGAAACTTTAGTAATAGGCAAAAGCCCTAGTCGAAAGAAAATCAAACCAATTACAACAGGTAAATTAAGAATATTATTCATGGAATTAAAACTCCTAAATTTAGTGAAGTAAAAAGACTCAACTTATCTAAATTAGACCTCTAAGGTTTTGTTGAATATCTACATTTTAAGATTTTATAGTTACAGAATCTAAGGTTTAGGATAACTCTACTCATAAAAATCACAAAATATGAAAATGACAAAGTTTTGTTGGAATAAATTAAGGGTAAAAATTTTCCTGACTCCTAGAGAAATTAAACAGAAAAATTTCCAATTATAAAGAGGATGGTTATAGTTTAATGATCGATATTTTTATCTTGCTCATACCTGAGTGGATATTTTCAATGGAATTGGCGTATGAAAATCTTAAATATCCATCTCGAAATTTTCCATAGGCAGTTCTGGGTAATCAGGTTACTCCAGCTTCAGCTAATAAATAATCAGATTTTCATCCCAATAATTTCTCCAATCACAAAATCTGAGAATTACATAGCTTTGCTGAAATAAATATGGGTAAAAATTTCCCTCACTCCTAGAGAAATTTAACAGAAAAATTTACAACTAAAATAGGATAGCTATAGTTTGGCGATCGCTATTTTTATCCGACTAATACCTTCTTGAATATTTTCAATGGAATTTGCGTAAGACAGTCTTAAATATCCATCTCCAAATTTTCCATAGGCAGTTCCAGGTAATAAGGCAACTCCAGCTTCAGCTAATAAATAATCTGCTAGTTTCTCACAACTTATTGGTAACTGTTTCACATTTGGAAAAGCATAAAAAGCACCTGCTGGTTTTCGACACTTAATACCTGGAATAGAATTTAAACCCTCGACAATAACATCACGTCTTTGTTTAAATTCGTCGAACATTTTTTTGACAAATTGCTGGGAATTTTTGATTGCTTCTATGCCAGCTATTTGAGTAAATGAACAAGCACAGGAATTGGAATTTAACATCAACTGGTCTAATTTTTCTGCTATTGGTTTGGGAGAAACAGAATAACCTAAACGCCATCCAGTCATAGCATAAGTTTTTGAATGCCCATCTAATAAAATTGTGCGTTCTTTCATACCAGGAAAACTGATGATGCTGGTAAATTTTGAATCGTACATTAAGTGGGAGTAAATTTCGTCAGAGAGGATATAAAAGTTATATTTAACTGCTAGTTTAGCTATAGCTTCTAAATATTCGGGGGTTAGTACACTGCCAGTGGGGTTATGAGGAGAATTCAGAATTAGTAATTTTGTCTTCTCAGAAATAGAATTAGCCAGATTATCTATACTAAATTGAAAGTCTAATTCTTCCAATAAAGGTAATGGAATTGGTTTGGCTCCTACTAAATTAATGACTGATTCATAAACAGGAAATCCAGGGTTAGGATAAATTACTTCATCTCCAGGATTTATTAATGCTAAAAGAGTGAAAAATATAACTGGTTTTGCCCCTGGCATTACCACGACTTCATCGGGATTAATTGATATATTTCGAGTTTTAGAAATGTGTTCCGCTATTACTTCTCTTAACTCTAATAATCCTGCTGCTGGAGTATAAGTTGTATAGCCATTATTCATGGCTTGGAAAGCAACTTCGCGAATATTTTGAGGAGTTTTAAAATCAGGTTGACCTATTTCTAAATGAATAATATTTCGACCTTGAGATTCTAACTGTTTTGCCTTAGTAAAAACTTCAATGGCAGCATCGCCACCTAAGCCATCCATTCTTGCTGCAAAGTTCATAGTTAAATAAATGATATTTTACCGATAATTTTACAAGAATAAGAAGGATAGAGGAGTTAAGGAAGTCAGAACCACTCGGAGGGTAGGTTGTAAATTTCTGACTCTTGTGGATAGGGAAATAGTAGTTTCATTTTCTGAAGCATTCGGAGGATAGGTTGCAAATTTCTGACTCTTGTGGATAGGGAAATAGTAGTTTCATTTTCTGAAGCACTCGGAGGATAGGTTGTAAATTTCTAACTATTGCGGATAGGGAAATAGTAGTTTCATTTTCTGAAGCACTCGGAGGATAGATTGTAAATTTCTAACTATTGCGGATAGGGAAATAGTAGTTTCATTTTCTGAAGCACTCAGGATAGGTTGTAAATTTCTAACTATTGTGGATAGAGAAATAGTTATTTCATTTTCTCAAGCATTCGGAGGGTAGGTTGTAAATTTATGACTCTTGTGGATAGGGAAATAGTAGTTTTATTTTCTGAAGCACTCAGAGGGTAGGTTGCAAATTTCTGACTCTTGCAGATAGGGAAATAGTCATTTCATTCTCTGAAGCACTCGAAGGATATGGTGATTTACCAAAAAGCGATCGCCTGATTAATTTAAAACAAAAATATAAAAGTTAGATTTAAGTATCCAATTTATTATCTTTCATACCAGATTAGTAAAACATATAGATACAAATTAGCTCAGAAAAAACAAATCATACTGAACTACAACTCACTGAGGAGCTGAAGTCAAATTCCCAATTTCTGTTTAATTCTAGCAATAAAAACATCGACCTCCGGCAAATTCATTTTCATTACTATTAAGCCAAAAATACCTAGCCCCGAAAAACTTGCTAAACCAAGCTCCAATAACTGCACAAAAAATCCCTCACTTCCTAACACTGACTGACTCCCCCAAAGCACACCCCAACAAACTAAACCTGTCGCCAAAGTTCCACCAATTAAACCAGCAAAAGGCATCAACCATTCTCCCCAAGGTAAACCACCTAGTTTTCTATCTAATAATAAGAGAAAAATTACCATTGAAATTAAATTTACCCCCACCGTTGCCAACACCAAACCAGGCGCACCAAAAGCATTAATTAACAAATAATCTAACAGAGCATTCAGAAAAATATTAATCACACTAATTTTAAAAGGAGTTTCTCCATCTCCCAAAGCATAAAACACCCTAACTAAAACATCCCTTCCTAAATAAACAAACATTCCTACTGCATAAGCCATTAATACGGAAGCGACAAACTTTGAAGCTGATAAATCAAAAGCATAACGTTCATAAACTACCCTAACAATAGGCAAAGCTAATGTCACCATAATTGCACTTAAAGGCAACATTGTAATTCCTGTTAATACCAAAGCTTGCCGAATGCGATATTTTAAATCTGGCCAATTTTCCGGTGCAGCTAATCGAGAAAATATTGGTAAAAACGGAACTAAAATAACATTAGAAATAATTCCCAAAGGAGTCTGTACTAATAAACCAGAATAAGCTAATGAAGCAGCAGCTTGGGGAATATAAGAAGCAAAAAATAAGTCTGTATAAACATTAATATGTAACATTCCAGAAGACAAAGTTGCAGGTATCATTACTTTGGTAATTTCTTGTACTCCTGGGCGTCGAAAATTAAATCTGAAACGTAATTTTCCTAAACCAGCTCGCCACAATGCGGGAACTTGAATTAACCATTGTAATATTGCTCCAATGAGAGTACCCCAGGCTAAAACCAAGCCTCCCATCATGGCATATTCTGGTTGAATAATTTTTTCCCCTAGCTGCAAAGCTAAGATAAAAAGTCCTCCAAGAAGAGCTACGCTAGAAAATAGTGGACTAATAGAAGGCAACCAATACATATCCGCAGCATTAAGGGCTCCAAAACCAATACCTATTAATCCTGCTAGTAAAGCCATTGGGGCCATAATCTGAAATTGTTGGATGGCGATCGCTCGAATTTCTAAACCTTTTGGCGTTTGGCTTAACCCTGGTGCCACTAGGTCAATTAAAGGATCGGCAAAAAAAATCAGACCAACTGTTACTAATAATAGGACTCCACCGACTAAGGTTGTGATGGTTTCTATTAGTGGTGCTGCTTCTGATTTGTGGCGCTTTGCTAAAACACTGACTATGGCACTATGAAATGGTCCGTTAATTCCTCCTAATAAGACTAATAAAAAGCCAGGGATAACGTAGGCGTAATTATAGGCGTCCACTGCGGGACCTACTCCAAAGGCGGCGGCGATCGCCTGTTGACGTACTAGGCCAAATATTTTACTTATTAATGTGGCTATTGCTACGATGCTAGCTATTCCTGCTAGGGAACGAGAAGTTTTTTGTGATTCTGATTCAGACACGAGTACAATATAGTAATTTTTGTTGCTTAAATAAGTTTAATCAAGATTCAGTCTTCAGGGATAGGCAACCGGAGATTTGTTTTTTTGCCTTCTTTACTATTTAGGAATTAACTCAATAATGAAAAAACAACAGCAAATCATCAAAAGAGTTTATAAGTATTTAACTGACAGTATCATCGGTTTATGGATTATTAAAAATATTAATAGTTGGATATTGTTTGCTAATTTTTATTCTGATTTTAAACGTTTCTTAAACTGCTTATCTGTAAGTAATAAAATAAGCACTAAAACAAATTTAATTGCCTTAATTACTACAATTTACTCGAAAAATTTTAAAGATGTATTAATAACTGATAAAAGTTAGACAAAAATATACTATATCCACAACTTTTGTAATTTTTTTTCTATACCTTATTAACATCTAAAAAATATTCAAGACAATTATTTTTGAGAACTATTATGAGTGATTTATTACTTACTATCTTACTGCCAATATCTTCTTTATTAATTTCCACTTATGGTTTGTTATTGTGGATCATTCGGATATTTGGTTTTGTTCGTCGTCTTCCTAATTCGGCAATTATTCTACCACTTGCTGCTCCAGGTAGTCTAGGAGATGAAGCAATGGTTTGTACTTCGATAGACTATCTAAGAAGAGAAGGAATAGAAAATATTAGTCTCATAGATCATACTAATAAGCAGACATATCCAGTTGATGTAATTGAGAATATAAATCTGAGAAATTTCTTTATATATCAAACCTGGTATAAATTTATTACCTCTTTTATATATGCAGGTTGGAAAGTTAACCAATATGAAAGATTTTATGCTCTGGGTGCAGATGTGATGGATGGATATTATTCTGAATTATTATACTTTTAAAACTATTAAAATGGCAGGAATAGCCTGATTTATTAGTTGCTCAACAGGAATTTTAGGTTTTAGTTGTAATCGTCAGCCAACAAATATTTCCAAGCATTTACTTGGTGCATTACCATCAAATATTTGACTTAATGCAAGAGATAAAATTTCATATCAAAGATTAATTGATTCAATTTCTCACTCTGTTAATTTAGTAGCAGACTTAGCTTTTTTATTAAAGCCTGTTGAACAGTCGGATAAATTAGCTAAAGTATTGGAATGGGTTAATACTCAGAAAAGTAAAAATAAGATTGTTTTGGGGATTAATATTCATATCATACTCTTGAAAAAATCAGAGGGAACTACAGCTAACGATTTGGTTCAAGTTTTAGCTGAAACTATAACCAAATTGCACCAAGATAATCCACAGTTAAGTTTTATTTTTTTACCTCACGACCGCCGTAAAATTAATGGTGTTAATGATGATATATTATCAAAAAAAGTTATGAAAAATATTCCTTCAGAAGTTGCTTTATTCTGTTTCAAAATTCCTTTTCCCTGTTTAGCTAGAGAAATTAAAGCAATAGTTAAACATATTTCCAAATTTCTACAATTTTTTTTCTAAAGTCTATAGAATAAGGTTTCATCAGTTTACGCGTTAGGGGAGCTTTGCGTCAGCAATCGCCATAAAAATTATCCCTCTTTACTGTACCTTAATAACTATGGGAAATGCTATAGTGAAATTTTATTGAGATTAAACATCATATCCAATTTGTTTGAGTTGATTTCCCGCAATTTGATTAAACTTATTTATTTGCTCGGAAGTTAGTTCTTGTTTATATCTATTTATTCTGGAACTATTAATTGGTTTAGATAATTGAGAAAATTCTTGTCTTTTGCTGTTAGTAATTGTATTTTTAGAATATTGAGTTGAATCTACTTGACTAGGATAATAATCTTCTTGCAGAAAATTCATAGTTTGTTTAACTACTGTTTCTGGATATAAAGTTAAGTCTTCATATTTAATATCTAAAATATTTGGGAGATTACCCGATCTTAGCCTAGCATCTACACATTTTTTCCAATATCTAGCATATCGTTCGATGGTTTTTCCTTGAACTACGTTGACATGATTACGAGCTGAACAATAACAATCTCGACCATCGCGATACATATTGATAAACTGTGCATTAGGAAAATATTTGGCTAAAAAATCTATTCTCAATACATGGGGTGGTGTTTTTTCAATAAATCTTGTTCCACCAATTTTTTTTAAGGTACATTCAGCCAATCTGTCAAAATAATCTACAATATCCTGTGATTGCTTCTGAATATCTTCTATTTCTGATTGAGTAAGTTCAGAAAATGGCAGACTAAATAGCTCCTTATACATAAATATGCCTGTTTCATAACCAGGACCAGTTAAATTTGGGTGTGTTCCTAGTATTAATTTCATCAGAGTAGTTCCAGTTCTAGGAGCGCCAAACACAAATATATGTCTTTGATGAGATTTTGACTTGGGGAAACGCCAGATAATATTTTTAGAAATGCGGGCTGGATTTTTTAGGAATTGATTAATTGTTTCTTTAACAGTCATGTTAATAATAAAAAAGGTCATCAATACTTAAAACTATCATTTTTAATTTACTATACTAAATAATGCTTGTCAATAACTCATTGGTTTTATTTTTAAAATAATTTGATTGATAATTCTGAATTATCTTTTTTCTTCAGGTAATTTAAAACGGACATAACTTGGTTTAAAGTAATTATGAATAATTCACCAAAATTCTCTTATAAATATCCCACTCTTGAAGCAGGAATTTTGATTAAACGTTATAAAAGATTTCTAGCAGATATAGAGTTAAAGTCTGGAGAAATTATTATTGCTCACTGCCCAAATACAGGTCCGATGACTGGAGTTTCTACTCCAGGAAGTAATGTAATGGTTTCTTATAGTAATAATCCGAAACGGAAATTAGCTTACACTTGGGAATTAATTGAAGTAACGGATAACGAACCGACTTGGGTGGGAATTAATACAGCTTTACCAAATCGAGTTATTAAGTTAGCTTTGACAGAATATTTGTTTCCTGAATTGGGAGATTATCAAGAAATTAAAACGGAAGTTGTTTACGGAAAAGAAAGGAAAAGTCGGGTTGATTTTAAGTTAATTAGTAATACTCGAAATATTTATCTTGAGGTGAAAAATACTACTTGGGCAAATCAACGAGTTGCTTTATTTCCAGATACGGTTACAGAAAGAGGGCAAAAACATTTACGGGAATTAATAGAGGTAGTTGAACAAGGGGAAAGAGCTGTATGTTTGTTTTTGATAAATCGTGGTGATTGTTATCAGTTTGCTCCTGGAGATATTGCCGACCCTAATTATGGTAAACTTTTGAGAGAAGCTGTAAAAAAAGGAGTAGAAATTTTGCCTTGTAGATTTGCAGTTACTCCCGAAGAAATTCGTTATTTGGGTATAGCAGAATTTATTAATTAAGATATTGAGTTTTGGGTGAAAAAAAATTGTAGGGGTTTGGTCTCCAAATTCCATGAGTCTATCCCACTAATAGGATTTTTATATTTAACAATTTTTCCATTAGCTTAATGTTAAGTATTTTAATAATAGTGGGATAGTTCATCTTTGCTTGGGTTTGGTATCAAAACCTCTACAATAAAATATTACAACCTAATAGATATTTTCTGCCTGGTAACTAACTTCCTTGGGTTTGGAGAGCAAACCCCTACCATAAAATATTACAACCTGTTTATAACTGATAACTGATAACTGAAAAAAACTAACAAATAAAAGAATAAAAAATGCTAATATTATCTCGCAAAATCGCTCTAGGAATTACAATACTTTTACTCACATTTACCAGTGGATGTTCTCTACTTCTCAAACCATCTCCCAAAGTTCATATGACTTTAGGAAACCCAAGTAATGCCACAACTTCTATCGAAAATTCAGATAATTATTTAATGGAAAAACCCCAATATGTATTGTCATATAACCAAAAGAAAGGAACAGCAAACTGGGTGAGTTGGCAACTGAATAAATCTTGGCTGGGAAATGTAGAAAGACAGGATGATTTTCGCCCTGATGATACTTTGCCTGAAGAGTGGTATCAAGTCAGACCAAATGATTATCGAAATAGTGGTTATGATAGAGGACATTTAATTCCTTCAGCAGATCGTACTGCTAATGAAAAAGATAATTCAGCCACATTTTTGATGACAAATATAATTCCTCAAGCTCCAGATAATAATCGGGAAACTTGGCGGGAGTTAGAACAATATTCTCGTAAACTTGTAGAGGTGGGAAATGAACTTTATATTATTGCTGGAGGGTATAGAAAAAAATCAACTCTTGCCGGAGGAAAGCTAACTATTCCTAGTCGAACATGGAAAATTATAGTAGTTTTAAAACCTGGTAGTGGTGTGAGAGGAGTGAACACAAATACTAGAGTTATTGCAGTGGATATGCCTAATTCAAATCGGATTAGAAGTGACTGGAAAGCTTACCGAGTTTCAGTAGATAAAATTGAAAGTGCTACTGGTTATGATTTTCTTTCAAAAGTTCCAAAAGAAATTCAAGATGTGATTGAAAGCCGAGTTGATAATTGATAATTGATAATGGATAATTGATAATGAATAATGGATAGTTGATAATTAGGGTTGACTGAAAAAGTATAAGTGGTAATGGTAGGAGTCAGGAGTGAGAAATTTAGAGGAGATAGTCGGAAGAATTTCAGAACTTTTAGATTTAATCAGTAATCTCTAATATAGTAATCCTCATACTGCTAAGGAATAAAAGATGAACGGTGAAAGAAACTATCAAATATTTTGATAATCTTGTAATACTTGCCTTATTCCTGAAATTTTAAGTCTCAATAGAAACTGTAGCTAAACCAGCATAATCTCCAGTATCAGTCTTACCAATTATATAAACATTAATTTCAATTTCACCCACTTTATAGACTTTTAAATTACTTAAGTCTTGCTTCATTATCCTGACAAGTTCCTGATATCTGTTCACCGTATCAGCTTCTTCTGAATTATGCCAATCTTGATGAGTAACTGTACCTTGAAAAAAGGTATCAAATTCTATGACTTTAATTGGAGTATCTAAAGAATGTTTAGTAATTTTCAAAACTACTTCATTATCCAGTAAAATTTTTTCACCAAATTCCCAAATCAAAGATTCAAAGGGATAATCAGATTCACTCGTCCATAGTAAATCTTTTGCAGCTTCATGTAATCGCTCAAAAATTTCTAAATTAGTTAGGCTCATCTTGTATTAATTTCAAATTAATCAACAACTTTATATATAATGTTGGCATTCTCTGGGTTAAATATTGCCAAGAAAATATTTAATCTTACTAGCATAACTTGAGTTTCTGTTTTTTAGACGAGATGAAAAATTAAAAGGATGAAGACAGAATAACTTAATTAGATAGTCTAACTTTCAAATCCACTGTTTACTAATACAATTAATTTAATTATTGAGGTGGAATATCTAACCCATGTTTTCCACCACAAAGTTAAACAATTTCTAAATTAGGCAAACTCATTTTATATTAATTTTAAATTAAGCAAGAAATTTATCTATAATTTTTGCATTCTCTGGCTTGAATATTGCTAAGAAAATATTCAATCTTACTAGCATAACTTGAGTCTGTGTTTTGAGACAAGATAAAAAATTAAAAGTATGAAAATTATTCCATAGTTGTAGAATGATAATCATGCTTTGCAGAATCTAAAACTGTAGTTATATAAAGAAAAATTTTTGGGCAGATCTCACAATCATCCCATGATGGTACAACGCCAAAAATTAAGATCCTAAAAAGAATAACTTATGTCAGGTTTCTCAACTTCCTTCTTCCTTCTTCCTTCTTCCTTCTTACTTCCTTAATAAACTATTGAGGTGGAATATCTAACCCACGTTTACCACCCCAACTTTCAACAATTTTATCATCATAATCATCCGCAACTTCCAAAACTGCCAAAACAGACTCTTCCAATTCATTTGGGTCACAAGTAGAACCAACTATAGTATGTTCCAATAAAATATTTCCATCACCATCTAAAGAAAAAGCACCAAACTGTATATTACTATTTTCTCTCAATAAAAATTCCAGCAAATCAGACTTTAAGTCAGCCCCAATAACCACAGTAGAACAAGTCTTAATAACACTATCCTCACTCCAAGGATAAATTCTTATTTCCACCCAAGCAGAACCCAAAAATATACTAAACCCTGGTTCATCAAGTTTTTCCCAAGGATAATCACTGAATAATTCTTCCATCCACCCATCAATTTTTTGATAACATTCTGCTTGAGCTGGTGTTTGAAATTCCATATCTATCATCTCCCGAACAAAAGCTATTTATAGTTCTTATATTGCTTGAACATAATTATATTAACTGTCAATAACTGCCTGTTAAGTAACTATCAATTTTTACAATTCAGCTATCAGCTTTTTATATATGTTAAATCTAGCTTTGAAAACTGACAAAATAAACCAATATTAAAATCGGAGATTATATAGAAAAAATATAGCAGTTAAAGTATTACAATCAAGACTTATAGAGTAGCGAAAACAAGCTAACATTAATAATTAAAGTTTTTCCTTATTTCTTCTTCCTTTGAGTATAGGTTGTCTAAAATACAATTGTAAACTACCAAGAGGAGCGATCGCTTATGGCAATGACCATGGTTGAAAAAATCCTGGCCAAAGCATCAGGAAAATCTACCATTACACCAGGAGAAAACATTTGGGTCAACGTTGATGTATTAATGACCCATGATGTTTGTGGTCCTGGTACAATTGGTATCTTTAAAAAAGAATTTGGCGAAAATGCCAAAGTTTGGGACAGAGAAAAAATCGTCCTTATACCAGACCACTATATTTTTACTGCCGACGAACGGGCAAACCGCAACGTAGATATTTTGCGAGACTTTGCCCAAGAACAAAATATCAAATACTTCTACGACATTATTGACCGCTCAAATTTCAAAGCAAACCCAGACTACAAAGGAGTTTGCCATGTTGCCCTCGCCCAAGAAGGTCATACCCGTCCGGGAGAAGTATTATTTGGCACTGACTCCCACACTTGTAATGCGGGAGCTTTTGGAGAATTTGCTACAGGTATTGGTAATACAGATGCCGCCTTTATTACAGGTACAGGCAAACTATTGGTAAAAGTTCCAGCAACTATGCGTTTTGTCTTGAATGGGGAAATGCCAAATTATTTATTGGCAAAGGATCTAATACTGCAAATTATTGGAGATATTTCTGTATCTGGCGCTACATACAGAACAATGGAATTTGCTGGGGAAACTGTCAGACAAATGACAATGGAAGAACGGATGACCCTCTGTAATATGGTTATTGAAGCGGGGGGTAAAAATGGAGTTATTGCTCCAGATGAGACTACCTTTGAATATTTGCGGGGTCGAACCGATAAACCATTTGAGTCATTTTATACGGATGAAGATGCTACATTTTATAGTGATTATTCTTACGATGTTACAACATTAGAACCTGTAGTAGCTAAACCCCATTCTCCAGATAATAAGGAACTCGCCCGTAACTGTCAGGATGTTAAAATTAACCGAGTTTATATAGGTTCTTGTACAGGTGGAAAAACTTCTGACTTTCTCCATGCAGCGAAACTTATTAAAGGTCATCAAGTCAAAGTTCCGACTTATTTAGTACCAGCAACTCAGAAAGTTTATGAGGATTTATTTACTGTCAAACATGATGGTCAAACCCTCTCAGAAATATTTTTAGATGCTGGTTGTATTGAACCTGCAGCTCCATCTTGTGCTGCTTGTTTAGGCGGACCAAAAGATACATTTGGACGATTAAATGAACCAGAAATTTGTGTCTCTACAACTAATCGTAATTTTCCTGGTCGAATGGGGAATAAACAAGCACAAGTTTACTTAGCTTCTCCATATACAGCAGCAGCTTCAGCACTGACTGGATATGTGACTGACCCACGAGAATTTATGTAATGAATTAAGAGGGTGAGCCTATCTTACAACTCACCCTCATAATATAGCAGCATATTTTATTTTTTACCTAAATTTTGAAACTAAATTCTTCTTTGTTATTGTTCTTGATAGGAAATATTTTACTCAGTTTCCTCTAGAAATCTAGAATAAACAAACCCTGCGGCGATCGCTCCCAAAATAGGAGCTATCCAGAATAACCATAATTGAGCCATTGGCCAAGTAACACCACCAAAAATTGCACTAATGAGAGCTGGGCCTGTGCTACGAGCTGGATTAACTGATACATTAGTTACTGGAATTCCGATTAAGTGAATTAGGGTTAGTCCTAAGCCAATAGCCACAGGAGCAAAACCTTTAGGAGCAAGGCGATCGGTCGAACCTAATATAATGATTAAAAACATGAAAGTTAGGACAAATTCAGCAATAAAGCCTGCTATCAAAGAATATTCGCCTGGAGAATGTACGCCAAACCCATTGGAAGCTAATGCTCCACTACTAATGTCAAAGTCTGATTTCCCAACAGCAATAAGATATATAGTTAATGCTCCAAATACTGCTCCAACTAATTGAGCCAGAATATAAGGCAATATATCCCTTGCAGGAAAACGTTTCCCAACATAAAGACCAAAGGTAACTGCTCGGTTAAAGTGACCGCCAGAAATATGACCCACGGCATAAGCCATTGTCATTACTGTTAAGCCAAATGCAAGAGAAACCCCAAGTAGTCCAATACCAAGAGTATTTTGAGTAGCTTCAGGAAAATTAGCTGCGAGAACTGCACTTCCACAGCCTCGAAAAACTAATACGAATGTTCCCAGCACCTCTGCTATTAGTTTTTTTATTTACATTGTGTAAAAAAAATATTACAAGTTCAGAATTAATTAGAGGAATTTTATCTTTGACTTTTCTAATTTATTGCAGACTTTAGTATTTTTTAATATATTAATTTTTTCTAAAGATTAGAAGCTGTCACTGTTAGGAATAGATTGTCAATTATATTTAGTCAAAAATTGTGCATCGTTGAATTTTTAAATAGCAGTTGTATTTGATTGGTATAGAAATTAAAAAAAAAGCCCACGGGGTGAAAATGTCATATTATAAGATTTATTTGACCGAATAATTAAGGTTTAAAGCCTCTCCTTTAAAGGAGAAACAAGCGGTCGTTTGCGGAGCATTCCGAAGGATGGGATGGCGAGGTTTCCCGCTCTTGCAGAGCCGCTACGCTTTTCATGTCGGCTCAAGCGCCGAAACGCCATATCCAATCGACCAAGAGAGAAAAAATTTTCCCTACCGCGTCAATCCTCTCCCTAAAAGGAAGAGGTAATTATCAATTATTCATTATCAATTATTGAAAGAGATTTTCTATCTAAATCTCTAGATTTAATATTTAACGAATATCTCCTTATGCACCACCTTTAACTCCTCCATAAAATTGATATTTACCACAACGCTGGAGATAAAATTGTACAGCTTTGTCTTCTGGGTTGGTTTGTAAAATTTCGCTCATTATTTGTTTGACTGTAGCAAACTTTTGTTGATAATAAAGTAAAACTGCTTGTTCAAATTTAGTTTTCGTTTGTTTTTTTAATTCTTTTTGTTCTTCTGTATCTCCATCAAAAATTTCAAACACTGCAACTGCTTCTTTTTTCCCTTTTACTTTTACTCTATCTAGAAAACGATAATTATATTTATCTACTTCTTCCAGATTAAATAAAGTATTTTCACTAATTAAAATATCCACTTCATATAACTTAGTTAAACTTTCTAAACGAGAGCCTAAATTAACAGCATCACTAATCACTGTACCATCAATTCTTCTCTTTCCTCCCACAGTTCCCAACATCAAATCCCCTGTATTAATACCAATACCAATTTTAATCGGTTCCTGTGATAATTCTTGACGCTCGTGATTAAAATCTGCTAAATTTTTCAACATATTAATTGCTGCCTGAACTGCATCATCTGCTTTTATAGGAAAAAGAGCCATAATAGCATCACCAATATACTTATCAATAAACCCTTCATTATCTAAAATAGCAGGTTCCATGTAAGATAAATAAGCATTAATAAACTGAAAATTTTCCTCTGGAGTCATACTTTCACTTAAAGTTGTAAAAGAACGAATATCAGAGAACAAAATAGACATTTTTTGCTTGACATGATCTCCCAACTTTACATCCACAATACTCTCACGTTTTAAGAAATGCAAAAAATTATGAGGAACAAAACGACCATAAGCACAATTTATTTTAGTAAGACTAATATGAGTTTTGATTCTGGCAAGTAATTCTGGTTTAGAAAAAGGTTTGATTAAGTAATCATTTGCTCCACATATAAAACCTTCCACCAAATCAGAAATTAATGGTTTTGCCGTTAACATGATAATGGGTAATTCAGTATGTAAATATTTTTCCCGCAGTTTTTTTGTCACTTCATAACCAGTCATGTGAGGCATCATTACATCAAGTAAAATTAAATCTGGCATCAAGCCATTTTTAATTATTTCTAATGCTTCAATTCCATTATTAGCTTGAGTAATAGCATAATTTTGCAAAGCCAAATTATTTCTGATGACTTGTAAATTAACTGGTTCATCATCCACAATTAAAATTGTAAAATCTCCTCTTTCTGCTGCTAACTGTTCTAGGGCAATCTCTTGATTTTCCAGTTCAAATCCTCTAATTAATGGTATGGATGCAGATAATGTAACTTGTGGCAAACTAACTACTTGAGTTTGAGAGATTGGAATAGTAAATTTAAACTGAGAACCCACACCTACTTCTGATGAAACATACAGAGAACCTCCATGTAATTCGACTAATTTTTTAGTAATAGCTAAACCCAAACCAGTACCACCATATTCTCTAGAAGTAGAACCATCTGCTTGTTCAAATGATTCAAAAATTCGATCTAATTTATCTGATGGAATACCAATACCTGTATCAGCAACAGTAATCTCTAAAGAGTTTTCTAGTTGATTTTCTAATACTTTAGCCGATACTTCTACTTTACCTGACTGAGTAAACTTAATTGCATTACCAACTAAATTATAAAATATTTGCTGAAGTCGATTTTCATCAGCATTAACAAAAGGTGTATCCTGACTAATAGAATTAATTAGTTGTAAAGACTTTGTACCAATCATGGAACGAGAAAGAGTAATCACTATTTCTGCTACTTCTCTAACTCCCACTGGTTTTAATTGCAATTCAATATTGCGATGTTTAAGTTTAGAAAAATCAAGAATATCGTTAATTAAAGTTGACAACCTTCTGCCAGAAGCAACAACCATAGAAAGATTAGTGTTTACCTGAGAAGATAATTCTCCTGCCGCCCCATCTATTAATGATTCTGCAATACCAATAATTCCGTTCAAAGGAGTACGAAGTTCATGAGATGTATTAGCTAAAAATTCATCTTTTAATTTATCTAAACGTTCTAATTGTTGATTCTTAGTTTTCAAAATATCAAAAGAATTTTGTAACTGAAAAGCCATAGAATTAAAAGCTTTAGCCAGTACACCAACTTCATCATCACGATTAAGTTCAATTTTCTGATTAAATTCTCCTTCAGATAATGCTGTAGCTGCATTTTTTAGTTTCAAAATAGGTTGCACAATCCAACGAGATGTTAATATACCAATTCCCGTTGCTAAAAATAATGCCAAGAGACAAAGTAAAATTGTAATTTGAGTTTGTTGATAAATGGTATCCAGAAAGTCTGTTTCTGGAATTACTACTACTATTAGCCAGTCTAAACCATACTTATCTTGGAAAGGTTGAATGTTAATAAACTGTGGTTTACCATCAATATCAAATTGCAGATTTTTTTGATAATTAATTGATTGATTTAAGTCAAATTCTGTAGTTAAATATTTGGCTGTAGCTTGAGTAAAATAGTTATGACTTTCAATGGCTTGAACTCTCTCAGCTCCGTATTCTTTATTTAAAGTACGAAAAGGCTTTTCTCCTGTAGAAGTTGCCACCAACATTCCCGAACGCTCAAGAATAAAAATTTGTCCGGTTTTACCAATTTCTAGACTACCTAAAAAGTCACCAATTTGTGAAAGATTAATATTAGTTAGTAGTACACCCTGCAACTTTCCCCGATCATTATAAAAAGGCATAGATGCACCAAGATAAGCAGTCAGACCCGCAGTATTAGGATAAATCTTACTCCAAGTAGATCGACCATTAGCTACAGCAGCTTTATACCAAGGTCGAGTACGGGGGTCGAATTTAATACTACTTAATAGTTGAACTCGTTCGCCAAATTGATTTGTTGAATAAGTTTCAAAAATATAGTTACTTTCTGGAGTTGAAACTCTTAAGTGGAGACTATTTTCTGCAAATCTTTCTGCTCCCAAATTAACTTTATTTTCTAATCCTAATCCTGTAAAACTAAGAACATCAAATATTTGTAATTGTTGCCAAAAATAATTTTCTAATTGAGAAGTATTTTCTAAATCTAATTGACCATTACGAATAGCAGTAGCATTAATTTGATTAACCTGATGGGGAACACGAAGGTAAACTTCTAAATTTTGTTGAACTCTAGCAACTTGTTCATTCAAAAGTTGACTAACTACATCATTAACAGCTCTCTGAGAATTTTTCACAGAAATATACCCTATCAAACCTACTACCCCAAAAAGTTGCACTACAAATGGGAGGATCAAAGTTATACGGAGGGGAACTTTTCCAGATATTTTAGCAACTAATGTACTCAGATATTTTAAAGCCATATTGTAGCAATTATATTTGAGCTGTATGAGAAATATTCATTGCTTTTAACCAACTAAGTAAGAGGGGTTAATGTCAAAAATTTTGGAATTTTATTCTATTTTTTTATTTGTTAAAGTAGATATTTAGGTATATAATCCATTTAGTAAATTTTTCAAAGAGAAAGTTTGATATTTTTGCCAAAATTAAATTTTCTAGTAATTCAGGAGTTAGTAGGTAAGTAGAATAAGATTAAATACGTTAATGTTTGCTACCAAAGATTGATAGGGATATTTGTAAGTAGCACAGTTTTTTGTATTTCATATAAATATAGGAAAAATGTTTAAAAATACTCCAATTTTATCAAAATAATTTTGTCGCAAAACCCCACATTTTAATCAGTTATCAGTTAAATCTTTTTTCTACTAGACAGTGCAAAGTTATTGAAATAACTCTTGCTAGACAAGGCTTTCAGCTATCTAAAGGTTAATAACTATTTATTCGTAGCAGTAAGTACTTTCATTAATTGATAATTAATAATGGATAATTGATAATTACCTCTGGTTAAAACCGAGAGGATTGAATATAAGG